>NZ_JASCAE010000084.1:0-170405 GCF_029967975.1 Pseudomonas sp. V98_8 | reverse complement strand
CTTTTGATGTTGCTTTTAAGGTCAAGATCAAAAGATCGCAGCCTGCGGCAGCTCCTACAGTGGAGTTAAGGCCATGCTACTCCATAGGTTTGGAGGATGGCGTCAAAAAGCCTTGTCGAAGGTGATTTTCGGTTCTTTCCACGGCCCCTTGACGGTGTACTTCACACTGGCGAAGCGCGCCACACGGTCACCGATCAACTTGTCGATCAGGAACAGCGCCCCACCGATCGCCGGTGCGCCGACGATCAGCGCGGCGATGGGCAGGTTGTTGGTCACTGGCAGGGTCACCAGCAGTTTCGCATCGATCTGATCGGCCACCATATTCAGGGTGCCGTCGAGCTCGATGGTGCTTGATGGACCGGTCAGGCGGATTGGCTCCCGGGTCACGTACACGCCGTTGGTCGCCACCAGCAGGCCCTTGACCCGGTCATAGCTCAGGCCCTTGCCGAACAGGTCGGAGAAGTCCAGGCGCAAGCGGCGACCAATGGAGTTGAAGTTAAGCAGGCCAAATACACGCAACGCCTGGGCACTGCCTTCGACCTCGACAAACTGGCCTTCCTTGAGCGACGCATCGAGGGTACCAGAGAGACGTTTGGTCCCCATCCACGCTGGCGAGCCCGGCCAGCGGGCGTCGACATCCATGTGAAATTCCTGGCTGGTGACGCTCGGCGCATAGCCCCAGCCCTTGAGGACATCCGCCAGGTTCTTGCCGCTGATCCGCCCCTTGTACCAACTGGTGCTGGCACCAGGCGGACCTTCCCATCCGCCGCTGCCTTGCAACAACATGCCCTTGAGGCCCATGTCCAGCGAGTTGAGCGCAATACCCCTGGCCGTCGGACGCACCTTCATCGACCAGGCGCCCACCAGGTCGTTACCCTGATACAACTGATTGATGGTGATATCCAGCGCCGGGATCTTGGTCGGGTCCACCGAGGCCAGGGGGTCCGGCGAGTTTTCGTCGGCCAGGACCTTTGGGTCCGGGGCGGGCAGGCGCACCGTTTGCAGGTTGATCACCATCGGCGCCGCCTTGGCATCAGGGATGCTGGCGCTGCCCTTGACCTGCTGGCTGTCGAGTTGCAGGGCCCACGAGGACGGTTTGCGCGTCAGCTGCACCACTGCCTGATCCAGGGTGGTACCGAAGGCGCTGAGCTTGCCGACCTTGATGTCCGCTCCGCTGAGCAACTGCTTGGCGTTGCCACCGGGGTCTTGGCCGGCATACTTGCTCACCAGATCCTGCCAGGGGCCGACATCCAGTTCCGAGAGCACGCCACGAATGCGCAAACCCTTGGCCCCGGGCAGCGCGGCCGTGCCATTGCCGAGGAACAATTCACCGCGGCCGCCGGCAAAATTGCCGGTGGGTGCAGCAAACGTGAAGCTCGCCAGCTCCCCGTAATTTGCCCAATAGCGCCGCTCCGCTCCTTGCAGGGTCATGCGAAACGAAGTGTCGCGCCCGACATCCGCCGCCAGGCCAAAGGGCGACGGCAGATCGACCGCCACACCCTTTAGACTGGAATTGACCATCAATTGGCTATCGGCACCATCGAGGGTCAGTTGCAGTTGGTATGGGATAACCCCACTCACTGGCAACGGCTGGGTCACGCCCAGCCAGTCCTTGAGTTTCTTGACTTCGACCTGCCCGGAAGCGGTGACCCGGGTGTTGAGCTTGCCTTCACGACCGTCGGCGAAAATTTGCGCAGTGACCGGTTTATCGAAGGCGCGCGCACTGATGTTCTGCCCACTCAAGCCTTTGGTGCTGTCGAAACGGAAGTCACCCTTGAGCTGGGTCAGCTCGAGGGGGGGCTCGGGCAGTTTCAAACGGGCCTTTGCCGTCTTGAAGTCAACCTGGATTTTCGGCTGTTCGCCCTTGGCCAGCGGAATATCCAGCTTCAGCTTGCCTTGCAGATCGCCCTCGCCTTCCCAACCCGCGAAAGTCTCGGCAGTGCCTATTGGCGCTTCCTTGAGGATTTTCAGGCCATCACCCAATCCACCGGCGAACGCGCCATCGAGAAACAGGTGACTGTTTTGTCCGGCGGGCACGTGGGGAATGTTGACGTAGATATCGCGGACCTGGGTGTCGAGCAATTGCCCCTTGCTGGCCAGAATCCGTACGCCGCTGTCTTCAACGAATACGTCACCCGTGACCTTGCTGACATGCGGCCAGCCAGGCTGGAACGCCAGCTCGGCATCGTGGACCTTGAAAAACAGACTGATGCTGCGTGCCGTTTCCTCCGCGCCGTGGTTCAACGAACCTTGGTACTGGAAGAATCCCTGATCCACCGCACCTTTGAGAATCGCCGTGCGCAGCCATTCGTCCAGCGCCGGGCTGAGGACGGTCGGCAGGTATTTGGCGGTGTAGCGACCGTCGCCATCCACCAGCCCCACCCGCAGGTCCATGTAGTCTTCCCGAGCCTCATCGAAAAACAGGCGGATCAGGAAGTCGCCAGCGATCTTGCCTTCCTCGCCCAGTACCTTCAGGTACGGCGCGATCAGCGTGAAACTTTCCTTGTCGAGCTTCCAGGTCAAGGTCGCGTTGGCCTGGATGTATTGCCATGGCTTGGCGAAAATCGGGTCCAGGTGCAGCATGAAATCCTTGCTGTCCATGCGCAACTCGCCATGGCCAAGGTCGCCGCTGATGCTGCCCGTTACATTTCGCGCCGCTGGGGCACCGTGATACGCATCAAAACCGACACGATCAAGGTTGGCTGCGAAGCTGAACCGGCTGTCATCGGTGGCATTGGGCTTCACGTCGATCAGCACGTTGCGCAACCCACCGGTGACCTTGAGCCGCTCGACCACCGTGGCGACCCCTTCCGGCAATGGCGCCAGGGCGTTGAGCACCGGCGTGAGTGGTGTCAGGTCGAGACGGTCGGCCTGCAGATGCCAGATGTTTTGCGTCTTGTCCGAGGACGTGGCCTGCTTCAATTGCAGTCGTGATTCCCAGCGGGTCTCGCCAAGGTTCATGGCCAGGGAGTCAACCGTTACCAGCATGCCCTCGGCGCTGCGCTGAAAATAACCGTTAAGCGCCAGATTGTTGATCTGGATCGGCTTGCGTTCGGCATAGGCCCCCTTGAATTGCGGCGCATTCAACCGCACGGCGCCGCTTTGCAAGGCGCCTTTGCCCCAGGTTGCCCACAGCTCGCCACCTGCCTTGAGTTCGGAGAAATTCCACTGCTGGGTCAGGGTTTCGGGCAACCATTTCGACCAGTCGCTTTGCGGCAAGCTCACATAGACTTGCGCCTCGCCGTCCTGCCACTGGCTGGCACGAATACGGGTACGCACACTCAAGGCCAATGGCTGGCCATCGGGCAGGGTCAAGCGGGCATCGAGTCGTTGGCGGGATGCGCCGGTTTTCAGCGTCGCGCCGACGTACGTCAGGGTCAGCGGCGATTCTCCCCAAGGCTGCAACGTGACCTGGCTGTCGAGCACCGACAGTTGCTGGATCATTTGCATGCGATTGAGTAACTGCTCCGGCTCGAGAGGCTGATCGTCCTTGACCGGCAAGCCTTCCAGCGCCCAGGCACCGTCATCGCCTTGCTTGAGGCTGATCTTCAGGCCATTGAGCTCCAGATTGGCGATGCGCACCTCGCGGGCCAGCAGACTCTCCCACAGGTCCGGGACAGCCCGCACGTTTTCCAGGTGCAGGGCGTTGGCACCCTCGCCTACGGTCACGTCGTGAGCCGACAGAATGGGCGCGAAGCCACTCCAGTTGCCTTTCAGCTCGCCGATTTGCAGGGGCATGCCCAAGGCTTCGCTGGCCTTGGTTTCGACTTCGCCACGGTACTCGGCCACCAACGGCGCCAGTTCCCGGCCCAGGCTGACGTACAACGCCATCACCACCAAAACCAACGCGCACAGGCCCAGACCCCAGCGGGTCAGTGCGGCCAATATGCGTGTCAGACGCTCCATGTCAGGTGGCTCCCATGGCAAAAGTTCTGCAGACAGCTGAGGCCAGCCATTCAGGAAAATTCAGGACGAAGCAGTTCAGAGCAGCACGACGTCGTATTGTTCCTGGGAATACATGGTTTCGACCTGGAACCGAATGGTGCGCCCGATAAATACTTCAAGTTCGGCGACGTTACCCGACTCCTCATCAAGCAGACGATCGACAACTCGCTGGTTCGCCAATACACGATAGCCTTCCGCCTGATAGGCGCGAGCCTCACGCAGGATTTCGCGGAAGATTTCGTAGCAAATGGTTTCCGGGGTTTTCAGCTTGCCACGCCCCTGGCAACTGGTGCACGGCTCGCACAGCACCTGTTCGAGGCTTTCGCGGGTGCGCTTGCGGGTCATCTGCACCAGGCCCAATTCGGTGATGCCGATGATGTTGGTCTTGGCGTGGTCGCGCTCCAGTTGCTTCTCGAGCGTGCGCAGGACCTGGCGCTGGTGTTCTTCATCCTCCATGTCGATGAAGTCGATGATGATGATCCCGCCCAGGTTGCGCAGCCTCAATTGTCGGGCAATGGCGGTTGCCGCTTCGAGGTTGGTCTTGAAGATGGTTTCTTCAAGATTGCGATGCCCGACGAACGCCCCGGTGTTGACGTCGATGGTGCTCATGGCTTCCGCCGGGTCGACCACCAGATAACCGCCGGACTTCAGCGGGACTTTGCGCTCAAGGGCCTTCTGGATTTCATCTTCGACACCGTACAGGTCGAAAATCGGTCGCTCGCCCGGGTAGTGTTCCAGACGATCTGCGATTTCTGGCATCAATTCGGCAACGAACTGCGTGGTTTTCTGGAAAGTTTCTCGGGAATCGATACGAATCTTCTCGATCTTCGGGCTCACCAGGTCGCGCAGCGTGCGCAGCGCCAAGCCGAGATCCTCGTAGATCACACTCGGCGCGCTGATGGTCTTGATCTGCTCGCTGATCTGGTCCCATAACCTGCGCAGGTAGCGGATGTCCATGAGGATTTCATCGGCACCGGCACCTTCGGCCGCCGTGCGCAGGATGAACCCGCCCGCTTCCTTGATGCCTTCCTTGGCCACGCAATCGGTGACCACTTGCTTGAGGCGCTCGCGCTCGGCTTCGTCTTCGATTTTCAGCGAAATACCGACGTGGGCGGTGCGCGGCATGTACACCAGGTAACGTGAAGGAATCGACAGCTGCGTGGTCAGGCGCGCACCTTTGGAGCCGATGGGATCCTTGGTGACTTGCACCACCAGGCTCTGGCCTTCGTGCACCAACGCGCTGATGCTCTCGACGGCCGGACCTTCACGCAAGGAGATTTCGGATGCATGAATGAACGCGGCGCGGTCCAGGCCGATATCGACGAACGCCGCCTGCATGCCGGGCAATACCCGCACGACCTTGCCTTTGTAGATGTTGCCGACGATCCCGCGCTTTTGCGTGCGCTCGACATGAACTTCTTGCAGGACACCGTTTTCGACCACCGCCACGCGCGATTCCATCGGCGTGATGTTGATCAGGATCTCTTCACTCATGGCAGGGTCTCGTTCAGGCATGTTCACAATAATGGCCGGGTACGACGCTTAGCGTGCGTTATTGGGTTGCCAACAGGGTATGCCGAAATGGCCGAGCAGTTGCGCGGTTTCGCACAACGGCAGTCCAACCACCGCCGAGTAACTCCCAGTGAGCCCGGCGACAAACACTGCGCCCAGCCCTTGAATGCCGTAGCCACCGGCCTTGTCCCGAGGTTCGCCGCTGGCCCAGTAGGCCGCCGCCTCATCAGGGCTGATCTCACGAAAACGTACGTGACTGGTGACCACCAACGACTCGCAACGATCAAAATCGAGCAGCGCAATCGCGGTCAGGACCTGATGCTCGCGCCCCGACAACATCTTCAGCATGGCGCATGCGTCGCCTTCATCAACCGGTTTGCCAAGAATTTTTCCATCAAGCACCACGGCGGTATCTGCACCGAGCACGCAGCAGGATGCATCAGACGCGACTGCGCCGCGTCCGGCCTCGGCCTTGCCACGCGCCAGGCGCTCGACATAGGCCGACGGGGATTCATGGGTCAAAGGGGTTTCATCGATATCCGCGCTGATGGCGGTGAACGGCACGCCGATCTGCGTGAGCAGTTCACGCCGACGCGGTGAGCCAGAGGCGAGGTACAACCGTTTCATCAAGACCTCTCCCTGTCTAATGCCCGAACGAATTAATTGATTTTGTAGCGTCGACGCAATCCGCGCAAACCGAAGCTGACCCAGGGCCAGAGCAACGCGCTGACCAGTGCCGGCAATACCAGGGCCAGGGTTGGCTGGCGATTGCCAGTCAGGGCGCTGAGCCATAGTTGCACCAACTGGGCAAGGCCGAAGATCACCAGGATCACCAGGCTCTGCTGCCACATCGGGAACATTCGCAGGCGTTGTTGCAGTGCCAGCACCAGGTAGGTGATGAGCGTCAGGATCAACGCATTCTGGCCCAGCAGCGTGCCGTACAACACGTCCTCGGCCAAGCCCAGGCACCAGGCAGTGACCATCCCGACTTTCTGCGGCAGCGCCAGCGCCCAGAACGCCAGCAGCAAGGCCAACCACAGGGGACGCAGGATCTCCATGAATTGCGGCAACGGCGATACGCTGAGCAACATGCCGACGGCAAATGTCAGCCAGACGATCCAGCCGTTTCGAGAAGCTGTGACACCGACCATTATTCTCGTCCCCCAGTGGTAGCCGGTGCGGAGACAGGCGGTTTGGCAGCAGGCTTGACAGCAGCGGGCTTGACGGCAGCGGGTTGTGCCGCCGGTGGCTTGGCGGGCGCAGTCGTAGTGGGTTTGGCGGCAGGCTTGGCGACAGGCTTGGCCGGGGTCGTGGCCGCCGGAGTAGCCGCTGGCGTCACCGGAACAGCCGGAGCCGCGACTGCTGCCGGTACAACCGCCGGTCTCGGCACGGTCGCCGGAATGATCGGCCCGCCACCCTGCGCATCCAGGCTTTCCTGGGCTTGGGCAGCGTCGTTGGCGCGCTCTTCGGCAGTGCGAGTGTCGCTGAACACCAGCAGCAAATAACGGCTGCGGTTCAAGGCGGCGGTCGGTACGGCGCGAACAATGGCGAACGGCTGGCCGGAGTCGTGGATCACTTCCTTGACCGTCGCCACCGGGTAACCTGCCGGGAAACGCTGACCCAGGCCGGAGCTGACCAACAGGTCGCCTTCCTTGATATCGGCGGTATCGGCCACGTGGCGCAATTCAAGGCGTTCCGGGTTGCCGGTGCCGCTGGCAATGGCGCGCAGGCCGTTGCGGTTGACCTGCACCGGAATGCTGTGGGTGGAATCGGTCAGCAGCAGGACGCGGGAGGTGTAGGGCATCAACTCGACCACCTGGCCCATCAGGCCACGGGCATCGAGCACGGGCTGCCCGAGCACCACGCCGTCGCGCTCACCCTTGTTGATGATGATGCGATGGGTGAACGGGTTGGGGTCCATGCCGATCAACTCAGCCACTTCGACCTTTTCGTTCACCAGTGCCGAAGAGTTGAGCAACTCGCGCAGCCGAACGTTCTGCTCGGTAAGGGAGGCAAGCTTTTGCATGCGCCCCTGCAACAGCAGGTTTTCGCTCTTGAGCTTTTCGTTTTCGGCGATCAGTTCGGTGCGGCTGCCAAACTGGCTGGCCACACCCTGCCATAGCCGCTGCGGCAGGTCGGTGATCCAGTAAGACTGCATCAACACCAGCGACATCTGGCTACGCACTGGCTTGAGCAGTGTGAAGCGGGCATCGACCACCATCAGCGCGACCGACAGCACGACCAGCACCAACAAGCGCACGCCCAGTGAGGGACCCTTGGTGAAAAGCGGTTTAATAAGCCGCTCCTCCCAGGCAAATGTTCTCTTTATTCATACGGCATCAAACCGGCCTGGATGCAGACGACAGAAGATAAACGCGAACAGGCAGCACTGCAAAGTGCCGCCTGCGCGCTCACAGCATAGAGGCGATCCGGCGACTTATTCGCTGGAGAGCAGGTCCATGGTGTGTTTATCCATCATTTCCAATGCACGGCCACCGCCGCGAGCAACGCAGGTCAACGGGTCTTCGGCAACGATCACCGGCAGGCCGGTTTCCTGTGCGAGCAGCTTGTCGAGGTCACGCAGCAAGGCGCCACCACCGGTCAGCACCAGGCCACGCTCGGCGATGTCGGAAGCCAGCTCCGGCGGCGACTGCTCCAGGGCGCTCTTCACGGCCTGAACGATGGTCGCCAGCGACTCTTGCAGCGCTTCGAGCACTTCGTTGGAGTTCAGGGTGAATGCGCGTGGAACGCCTTCGGCCAGGTTGCGGCCACGAACGTCGACTTCGCGAACTTCGCCACCCGGGTAAGCGGTACCGATTTCCTGCTTGATGCGCTCGGCAGTGGACTCACCGATCAGGCTGCCGTAATTGCGACGCACATACGTGATGATCGCTTCGTCGAAACGGTCGCCACCTACCCGTACGGATTCGGCATAGACCACGCCATTGAGCGAGATCAGCGCGATTTCGGTGGTACCGCCACCGATATCCACGACCATCGAACCGCGGGCTTCTTCAACCGGCAAGCCGGCACCGATCGCAGCAGCCATCGGCTCTTCGATCAGGAACACTTCACGGGCACCGGCACCGAGCGCCGATTCACGGATGGCGCGACGTTCAACCTGGGTGGACTTGCATGGAACGCAGATCAGCACACGAGGGCTAGGCTGCAGGAAGCTGTTTTCATGAACCTTGTTGATAAAATACTGCAGCATCTTTTCGCAGACGCTGAAGTCGGCGATCACGCCGTCTTTCATCGGACGAATGGCAGCAATATTGCCCGGCGTACGGCCCAACATGCGCTTCGCTTCGGTGCCGACAGCAACGACACTTTTCTGGTTACCGTGTGTCCGAATGGCCACAACCGATGGCTCATTCAGGACGATACCGCGCTCACGCACGTAAATAAGGGTGTTGGCAGTGCCCAGGTCAATGGAAAGATCGCTGGAAAACATGCCACGCAGTTTCTTGAACATGGGAAAGGGACCCTAGGCAACGCGTGGGTAAAAAAGTGCGGCAAACTCTAACAACGACAGGGATTTTGGGCAAGGCGCCAATATGTTAAATTGGCCGTTTTTCTGTGCACCAAACCCCACAATCGCGGCCATATGACCGTAGAAGTGCGGTAGTGTTCCGACAATCTAACACACGGACGCCGTCCGTCTTGTTTTCCACTGGAGAATCCCAATGGCGCTTGAACGCTCCGACGTGGAAAAAATCGCTCATCTGGCCTGCCTTGGCCTTAATGATGCCGATCTTCCACACATCACTTCGGCCCTCAACAGCATTCTCGGGTTGGTCGACGAAATGCAGGCGGTGAATACCGATGGTATCGAGCCGCTCGCCCACCCACTGGAAGCCAGCCAGCGCCTGCGTGCAGACGTCGTGACCGAGAGCAACAATCGCGAGGCCTACCAGTCCATCGCACCAGCGGTCGAAAACGGCCTGTACCTGGTTCCGAAAGTCATCGACTAAAGGGAAAGAGCCTGCAATGCATCAATTGACTCTGGCCGAGATCGCCCGCGGACTCGCCGATAAAAAGTTTTCCTCCGAAGAGCTGACCAAAGTCCTGCTGGCGCGCATCGCCCAGCTCGACCCACAGCTCAACAGTTTCATCAGCCTCACCGAAGACCTGGCGCTCACGCAGGCAAAAGCCGCCGACGCACGCCGGGCCAATGGTGAGAGCGGCGCCCTGCTGGGTGCGCCGATCGCCCACAAGGACCTGTTCTGCACCCAGGGCATCCGCACCAGTTGCGGCTCAAAGATGCTCGACAACTTCAAGGCACCGTACGACGCCACCGTCGTCGCCAAGCTGGCCACTGCCGGGGCCGTGACCCTGGGCAAGACCAACATGGACGAATTCGCCATGGGCTCGGCCAACGAGTCGAGCTACTACGGTGCGGTGAAAAACCCGTGGAACCTGGAATACGTGCCGGGCGGTTCCTCCGGCGGCTCCGCTGCTGCAGTGGCTGCTCGCCTGCTACCTGCCGCCACGGGCACCGACACCGGCGGTTCGATCCGCCAGCCAGCGGCGCTGACCAACCTCACTGGCCTGAAGCCGACGTACGGTCGCGTATCGCGTTGGGGCATGATCGCCTACGCCTCCAGCCTTGATCAGGGTGGCCCGTTGGCGCGCACTGCCGAAGACTGCGCAATTTTGTTGCAAGGTATGGCCGGCTTCGATCCGAACGACTCCACCAGCATCGACGAACCCGTGCCGGACTACAGCGCCAGCCTCAACGGCTCGCTGCAAGGCCTGCGCATCGGCGTGCCGAAAGAGTATTTCAGCGCCGGACTCGACCCGCGCATCGCCGATTTGGTGATGGCCAGCGTCGAAGAGCTGAAAAAACTCGGTGCCGTGATCAAGGAAATCAGCCTGCCAAACATGCAGCACGCGATTCCTGCGTACTACGTGATCGCCCCGGCGGAAGCCTCTTCCAACCTGTCGCGTTTCGATGGCGTGCGCTTCGGCTATCGCTGCGAAGACCCGAAAAACCTGGAAGACCTGTACAAGCGCTCCCGTGGCGAAGGTTTCGGCACAGAAGTGCAGCGCCGCATCATGGTCGGTGCCTATGCCCTGTCTGCCGGCTACTACGACGCCTACTACCTGAAGGCGCAGAAGATCCGTCGCCTGATCAAGAACGACTTCATGGCGGCCTTCAACGAGGTCGACATCATTCTCGGCCCAACCACGCCAAACCCGGCCTGGAAACTCGGCGCCAAGAACAGCGACCCGGTCGCTGCCTACCTGGAAGACGTCTACACCATCACCGCCAACCTCGCCGGCCTGCCAGGCCTGTCGATGCCGGCCGGTTTTGTCGATGGCCTGCCAGTGGGCGTGCAACTGCTCGCCCCGTATTTCCAGGAAGGTCGCCTGTTGAACGTTGCCCACCAGTATCAGTTGAACACTGACTGGCACACCCGCACCCCAACCGGCTTCTGAGGAGACACACATGCAATGGGAAGTCGTGATCGGGCTGGAGATTCACACCCAGCTCACCACCCGGTCGAAAATCTTTTCCGGTAGTTCCACCACCTTCGGTTCCGAGCCGAACACCCAGGCCAGCCTTATCGACCTGGGCATGCCTGGCGTACTGCCGGTGCTGAACCAGGAAGCGGTGCGCATGGCGGTGATGTTCGGCCTGGCGATTGACGCCGAGATCGGCCAGCACAACGTGTTCGCCCGCAAGAACTACTTCTACCCGGACCTGCCCAAGGGCTACCAGATCAGCCAGATGGAGTTGCCGATCGTCGGCAAGGGCCACCTGGACATCGCCCTGGAAGACGGCACGGTCAAACGTGTCGGCATCACCCGCGCGCACCTGGAAGAAGACGCCGGCAAGAGCCTGCACGAAGAGTTCAACGGTGCCACCGGCATCGACCTGAACCGCGCGGGCACGCCACTGTTGGAGATCGTCTCCGAGCCAGACATGCGCAGCGCCAAGGAAGCCGTGGCTTACGTCAAGGCGATCCACGCACTGGTGCGTTACCTGGGCATCTGCGACGGCAACATGGCCGAAGGCTCGCTGCGTTGCGACTGCAACGTATCGATCCGTCCAAAGGGCCAGGTCGAGTTCGGTACGCGCTGCGAGATCAAGAACGTCAACTCGTTCCGCTTCATCGAGAAGGCGATCAACAGCGAAATCCAGCGTCAGATCGAGCTGATCGAAGACGGCGGCAAGGTGATCCAGCAGACTCGCCTTTACGATCCGAACAAGGACGAAACCCGTCCGATGCGCAGCAAGGAGGAAGCCAACGACTACCGTTACTTCCCCGATCCGGACCTGCTGCCTGTCGTGATCGAGAACTCGTTCCTCGAAGACGTACGCGCCACCCTGCCCGAATTGCCACCGCAGAAACGCGAGCGCTTCCAGGAGCAATTCGGTCTGTCGGTCTATGACGCCAGCGTGCTGGCCACCAGCCGCGAACAAGCCGACTACTTCGAGAAGGTCGCGAGCATCGGCGGCGACGCCAAGCTGGCGGCCAACTGGGTCATGGTTGAACTGGGCAGCCTGCTCAACAAGCAAGGCCTGGATATCGAGCAGTCGCCGGTTTCGGCCGAGCAACTGGGCGGCATGCTGCTGCGCATCAAGGACAACACCATCTCCGGCAAGATCGCCAAGGTGGTGTTCGAAGCCATGGCCAACGGCGAAGGCAGCGCAGACGAGATCATCGAAAAGCGCGGCCTCAAGCAAGTGACCGACACCGGCGCGATCTCGGCGGTGCTGGACGAAATGCTCGCGGCCAATGCCGAGCAGGTCGAGCAATACCGCGCGGCAGACGAAGCCAAGCGCGGCAAGATGTTCGGCTTCTTCGTCGGCCAGGCCATGAAGGCATCCAAAGGCAAGGCCAACCCGCAACAGGTCAACGAACTGCTGAAAAGCAAGCTCGAAGGCTAACCGGAATGGAGCCAGCTCTAAAATCTGGCTCCATTTTACTGTGGGAGCGAGCCTGCTCGCGAATGGGGTTTGGCACTCAACACAAAGTTGACTGTCAGATTGGCATTCGCGAGCAGGTCGGATCGCCGCACCGTCGCTCCCACTTTTGTTTCGGGAAAACTTCTATGAAGCGCCTACTTGGACTTTGCGCCCTGCTCTCCCTGCTCGCTGGCTGCGCCAGCACCGACACCGTCGACCCGCACGGCTACGACAAAACCGGCGTTGCCTCCTATTACGGCGCCAAACACCAAGGCAAACGCACCGCCAGTGGCGAGCGTTTCGACAAGAATTCCCTGACCGCCGCCCATCGCCAGCTACCCTTCGGTACACGGGTGAAGGTCACCAACCTGAACAACAACAGATCCTGCGTAGTGCGCATCAATGATCGTGGACCGCACACCCGTGGCCGCCTGATTGATTTGTCCCATGAAGCCGCCGAACGACTGGGCATGCTCAAGAACGGCACCGCGCGGGTTCGCGTGCAAGCCCTCGACTGACCGACGGAGCCCCGACCATTTTCGGACTAGCCGATTTACCCCTGATCAGCGTGATTGAATTGCTCAGCGGGCTGGCGTTGCTGATCGCCGGCGCCGAAGTGATGGTGCGCGCTGCCGTGCGCCTGGCAGCACGCCTGCATGTACGCCCACTGATTATCGGCCTGACCATCGTCGCCCTCGGCAGCAGCGCACCGCAGATGGCGGTCAGCCTGCAAGCCACCCTGGCGCACAACGCCGACATTGCCGTGGGCAGTGTGATCGGCAGCAGCATTTTCAACATCCTCGTCACCCTCGGATTGTCGGCGCTGATCATCCCGTTGCGGGTGTCACGTCAACTGGTGCGCCTGGATATTCCCCTGATGATCGGCGCCAGCCTGCTGGTGTTCGTACTCGCCTGGAATGAAGAACTGACCCGTGCCGATGGCGTGATGCTGTTGACGGCCCTGGCGATGTACTTGGGCTTGTTGTTGCGCCAGTCACGGCATTCGGCGCGCCCGGTTTCGAGCCATGAGCACAACGGCCAGGCGCCATGGCTGAGTAGCCTGCTGATGATTATCGCCGGGCTGGCGATGCTGGTGTACGCCGGGCACCTGCTGTTGGGGGCTGCCGTTGCGGTCGCCACCGATCTTGGGCTGTCGGAGCGGATCATTGGCCTGACCA
Source organism: Pseudomonas sp. V98_8 (assembly GCF_029967975.1). Lineage (NCBI taxonomy): Bacteria > Pseudomonadati > Pseudomonadota > Gammaproteobacteria > Pseudomonadales > Pseudomonadaceae > Pseudomonas > Pseudomonas sp. V98_8. The sequence goes on along the minus strand of NZ_JASCAE010000084.1, from coordinate 156,854 downwards.
TCGTCGCTGTCAGCACATCACTGCCTGAGCTCGCCACTTCGTTGATCGCCGCAATGCGCGGCGAGCGTGATATTGCCGTGGGCAACGTGATTGGCAGCAATTTGTTCAACCTCCTGGGCGTGCTGGGCCTGACCGCGCTAGTCGCGCCAGCGCCGCTGTCGGTATCGCCAAACGCCCTGGATTTCGACCTGCCGGTGATGCTTGGCGTCGCGGCGCTATGCCTGCCGGTGTTCTATTCCGGTTACCGCGTGACCCGCGCCGAAGGCCTGCTGTTCCTGGGCTTGTACCTGGCTTACGGACTGCACGTGGTGTCGTTCACCACCGGTATGCCGCTGGCTGGCAAGCTTGAACACCTGATGCTGTTTTTCGTCCTGCCAGCGCTGGTGGCGTTCTTGTTGTTCACGTCATTGCGCGCCTGGCGTCGCCAACACCATAAGAGGGAATTGCCATGACAGAGAACAAGAAAACCGGCGTTGAAGTACGTCGCCAAGTGATGGGCGACACCTTTGTCGACCGCGCACTGGGCAACGCTACCGAGTTCACCCAGCCGCTGCAGGATTTCGTCAACGAACATGCCTGGGGTGGAGTCTGGAATCGCGAAGGCCTGCCCTTGAAAACCCGCAGCCTGATCACGCTCGCAGCGCTGACGGCGCTGAAGTGCCCGCAGGAATTGAAAGGCCACGTGCGCGGCGCGCTGAACAACGGCTGCACCGTGGAAGAGATACGCGAAGCGCTACTGCATTGCGCGGTGTATGCCGGTGTGCCAGCGGCGATCGATGCGTTTCGGGCGGCGCAGGACGTTATCGATAGCTACCAGAAGCCGGAATAATTCCGCCGCATCTGTAGGAGCTGCCGCAGGCTGCGATCTTTTGATTTTCAGATCCACCCACCCCACTGCAACAAAAAGATCCCGACATTGGTGGTCACCGCCGCCATCAGCGTGGTGATCACGATGATCGCCGCCGCCAGTTCATGATTGCCATTCGCTGCCCGGGCCATGACGAAACTGGCGGCGGCGGTCGGGCTACCGAAGTACAGGAATAGAATCCCCAGCTCCGCACCGCGAAAGCCCCAGAGCCACGCGCCCAGCGTTGCCAGGATTGGCAGGCCAAGCATTTTCACCAGGCTCGAGCTGAGGGCCATCGAGCCACTTTTTCGCATCGCCGCCAGCGACAGCGTGCCGCCGATGCAAATCAACGCCAACGGCAAGGTGGTTTGCGCCAGATACTGGCCGGACGTCTCCAGCCATCCCGGCAAGCTGATCTTGAAGTAGGCAAAGGGCGCGGCCGCAATCACGCTGATGATCAGCGGATTGCTGAAAACGCTTTTGCAAATGCTCCACGGATCAGACTTGATCACCGGGCTGTACACCGCCAGCACAATGGTCGAGAGCGTGTTGTAGAACAGGATCACCAGCGCCGCCAGGATCGCCCCGAGGGAAATGCCGTAGTCGCCGTACATGCTCGCGGCCAGTGCCAGGCCAATCACCCCGTTGTTACCGCGAAAAGCGCCCTGGGTGTAGATCCCCCGGTCTTCGCGCGGGCACCTGAAAATGGCCCAGCCCCAGGCAATGGCAAAGCACACCAGGGTCGCGAGGGAGAAGTAGATCAGCAGCGCCGGTTGCAATGCGGCGTGCAAGTCGGCATGCAGGATGCCCAGAAACAGCAGCGCCGGCATGGTGACGTTGAACACCAGGGACGAGGCGGTGTGAATGAAGTTGTCGTTGATCCAGTCGATGCGCTTGAGCAACACTCCCAGAAACAGCATGGCGAACACCGGTGCGGTGATGTTCAGGGTTTCGAGGAAAATTGCCAGCATGCCGGGGAGGACCTTGAGGTGGGCGTCGTTAGGAGGCTAATGATAAGCCACTGAGGACTCCGGCGCCTGCTAGATCGCCTTCGCGAGCAGGCTCGCTCCCACTGGAATACATTCCACTGTGGGAGCGAGCCTGCTCGCGAAGAACGATAATGCGGTCTCAGGTAATCGGCGCCGGGTTGAACAACGTGATGTCGTTATGCAGCTTGTGTTTTTCAGCCCACGTCTGTTGCTTGCCGCTGGCCACATCCAGGTAGTAGTGGAACAACTCCCAGCCCAGTTCCTCGATGGAGGCACGTCCGGTGGCAATCCGCCCGGCGTCGATGTCGATCAGGTCCGGCCAGCGCTGCGCCAGTTCGGTCCGGGTCGATACCTTCACCACCGGCGCCATGGCCAGCCCGTAAGGCGTACCGCGCCCGGTGGTAAACACGTGCAGGTTCATCCCCGCCGCCAACTGCAACGTGCCGCAGACAAAGTCACTGGCCGGGGTCGCGCAGAAGATCAGGCCTTTTTCCTTGAACCGTTCGCCTGGGCCGAGCACACCGGTGATAGCACTGCTGCCGGACTTGACGATCGAACCCAGGGACTTCTCGACAATGTTCGACAAACCGCCCTTCTTGTTTCCCGGCGTGGTGTTGGCGCTACGGTCCGCTTCGCCCTTGGCCAGGTAACGGTCGTACCAGTCCATTTCCCGTACCAGTTCCTGAGCAACTTCTTTGGTTTGCGCACGGGAGGTCAGCAGGTAGATCGCATCGCGCACTTCGGTGACTTCGGAAAACATCACCGTCGCCCCCGCGCGCAACAACAGGTCCGAGGCATAGCCCAGCGCCGGGTTGGCGGTGATCCCGGAAAACGCATCACTGCCACCGCACTGCATGCCCAGTATCAGATCGGACGCGGGCACGGTTTCCCGGCGGCGTTGATCGAGCTTCTTCAAACGGGTTTCAGCCAGCTCCATGATCTGCTCGATCATCTCGGTAAAACCGTGACTGGAATCCTGCAGGCGATACAACCATGGCTCGCTCAGATCCACCGAGGCATCGCCCTCGTGCATCACCTGCCCGGCCTGCAATTTTTCACAACCCAGGCTGATCACCAGCGCTTCGCCACCCAGGTTCGGGTTGCGCGCCAGGTTACGCACAGTGCGAATCGGGATGTAGGCGTCGGTGGCGGTGATCGCCACGCCACAGCCATAGCTATGGGTCAGCGCCACCACGTCATCGACGTGCGGGTACTTGGGCAGCAGTTCTTCCTTGATGCGCTTGACTGCGTGATCCAGCACGCCGGTGACGCATTGCACCGTCGTGGTGATGCCCAGAATGTTGCGCGTGCCGACGGTGCCGTCGGCGTTGCGGTAACCCTCGAAGGTGAAGCCTTCAAGCGGTGCCTGCGCGGCCGGCACCTCGGTGGACAGCGGCAGGCTGTCCAGCGGCGGCGCGGTCGGCATGCGCAGTTGATCTTCCTTGACCCAACTGCCACGGGGAATCGGCTGCAGGGCGTAGCCGATGACCTGCCCGTAACGAATCACCTGGCCACCCTCGGGAATGTCTTCCAGGGTGACCTTGTGGCTCTGTGGCACGAAGTCGACGGTGACCAGGCCATCGGAAAACTCGGTGCCGGCCGGCACCCCCTGGTCATTGACCACGATCACCACGTTGTCCCGCTCGTGCAGGCGGATGTAGCGCGGCGAATCGGAATGTTCAATCAACTGCATGACGCCGCTCCTCAGGAATGCGCTTGAGACAATTTACCGGATGTTTCAGGACCGTTGACCGGCGGTTCCTTGAGCACCACACGCTTGATCGGACCGACGATCACCAGGTAGCTGAACACCGCGACCAGTGCGTTGCAACCGACAAACACCAGCGCCCATTTGAACGAACCGGTGGAACTGATGATGTAGCCAATGACGATCGGTGTGGTGATCGACGCCAGGTTGCCGAAGGTATTGAACAGGCCACCGCTAAGACCGGCGATCTGCTTCGGTGAAGTATCGGACACCACCGCCCAACCCAAGGCCCCCACGCCTTTGCCGAAGAATGCCAGCGCCATGAAGCCCACGACCATCCACTCAACGTCCACGTAGTTGCACGCGACGATGCTGCTGGAGACCAACAGGCCGGCGATGATCGGCGCCTTGCGGGCGAAGGTCAGGGAATGGCCCTTGCGCAGCAGGTAATCGGAAATCACCCCGCCGAGCACACCGCCGATGAAGCCGCAGATCGCCGGCAACGAGGCGATGAAACCGGCCTTGAGGATGGTCATGCCGCGCTCTTGAACCAGGTACACCGGGAACCAGGTCAGGAAGAAGTAAGTGATGCCGTTGATGCAGTATTGGCCGAGGTATACGCCCAACATCATGCGATTGGTCAGCAACTGGCGGATGTAGTCCCACTTCGGACCGTCGCCCTTCTTGCCCTTGCCTTTGTCCTGGTCCATGTCAACCATGCCGCCGTTGTCGGCGATGTGCTTGAACTCGGCGTCGTTGATCATCGGGTGCTGGCGCGGGCTGTGGATAACCTTCAGCCAGATGCCCGAGAAAATGATGCCGATCACGCCCATGACGATGAACACGTGCTGCCAGCCAAAGCTGTAGACGATCCAGCCCATCAGCGGTGCGAACAACACAGTGGCAAAGTATTGCGCCGAGTTGAAGATCGCTGAAGCGGTGCCACGTTCAGCAGTCGGGAACCAGGCCGCGACGATACGTGCGTTGCCGGGGAAGGACGGCGCTTCGGCCAGACCGACGAGAAAGCGAAGCATGAACAGCGCAACCACCGCCGTGGACATGCCGAACTCGCCGACATAACCCTGCAACACAGTGAACAGCGACCAGGTGAAAATGCTCAGCGCATAGATTTTTTTCGAACCGAAACGATCCAGCAGCCAGCCACCGGGAATTTGCCCGGCCACGTAGGCCCAACCGAATGCGGAGAAGATGTAGCCGAGGGTGACTGCGTCAATGCCCAGGTCTTTTTGCAGGCTGGAGCCGGCGATGGCAATGGTGGCGCGGTCGGCGTAGTTGATCGTGGTCACCAGGAACAGCATGAGCAGGATCAAATAGCGGACGTGAGTCGGCTTCTTGGTCGATTGCATGTAGATGTACTCCCACTGATTATTTTTATGCGGGTAATAACGTTGCTGTCTGCAGGAACGGCCGGTCGACGCTCGATTGCTGGCGATCGCGTCGCCGCGGTGTAAATGACACCCCGCGGTGCCTGCATCGCCAGCAAGCCGGCTCCTACAAGGTATTGCGCTGTATCAGGAGCCGACGTAGGCCGTTTTTACGACCGTGTAGAACTCTTGCGCATAGCGACCTTGCTCACGTGATCCATAGGATGAACCTTTACGCCCACCGAACGGAACGTGGTAATCCACGCCGGCGGTCGGCAGGTTGACCATCACCATCCCGGCCTGGGAGTGGCGCTTGAAGTGGTTGGCGTACTTCAGGGAAGTGGTGGCGATGCCCGCCGACAGACCGAATTCGGTGTCGTTGGCCATGGCCAGTGCGGCTTCGTAATCGGCTACGCGAACGATGTTGGCCACCGGGCCGAAGATCTCTTCGCGGCTGATGCGCATCGAGGCCTGGCTGTCGGCAAACAGCGTTGGCGCGAGAAAGTAGCCTTCGGTGTCGCAGGTCACCAGGCCGCCGCCACTGACCAGGCGCGCACCTTCGGACTGGCCGATGTCGATATATTTCATGTCCTGCTCAAGCTGCGCTTGCGACACCACCGGACCGATGTCGATGCCGGATTTCAATGCGTGCCCCACCTTGATCGATTTCATGCGCTCGGCCATGGCTTCGACGAACTGGTCGTGAATCCCGGCGGTGACGATGAAGCGACTCGATGCCGTGCAACGCTGGCCGGTGGAGTAGAACGCGCTCTGTACCGACAGCTCGACCGCTTGCTTGAGGTCGGCGTCGTCGAGAATGATCTGCGGGTTCTTGCCACCCATTTCCAGCTGTACCTTGGCCTGGCGCGACACGCAATTCACGGCGATCTGACGACCGACCCCCACAGAACCGGTGAAGCTGATGCCGTCGACTTTCGGGCTGTTGACGAGCGCATCGCCAACCACACGACCGCTGCCCATCACCAGGTTGAAAACACCGGACGGGAAGCCTGCGCGGGAGATAATTTCTGCAAGCGCCCAGGCGCAACCCGGTACCAGATCAGCCGGCTTCAACACCACACAGTTGCCGTAGGCCAGGGCCGGAGCGATTTTCCAGGCGGGGATCGCTATCGGGAAGTTCCACGGCGTGATCAGGCCGACCACACCCAGGGCTTCGCGGGTGACTTCAACATTGACGCCCGGACGCACCGACGGCAGGTAGTCGCCGGACAGGCGCAGGCATTCACCGGCGAAGAACTTGAAGATGTTGCCGGCCCGGGTCACTTCGCCGATGGCTTCGGGCAGGGTCTTGCCCTCTTCCCTGGCCAGCAGGGTGCCAAGTTCTTCGCGGCGGGCGAGGATCTCGGTCCCGACTTTATCCAGGGAATCGTGACGAGCCTGAATGCCCGAAACCGACCACGCCGGGAAGGCGGCACGGGCGGCGTCGATGGCGGCGTGGACCTGAGCCAGATCAGCCTTGGCATAATCGCCGATGGCGTCGCTCAGTTCGGACGGGTTGATGTTGACCGAGTAATCGGCACCGGCGACCCATTCACCGTTGATGTAGTTGTCGTAGCGCTTTGTCACGAGTCGTTCTCCTCACGCAAAAAACCGCTGATCGCTCAGCGGCTTCGGTTTGATCGTTGTTATTGCGCACCCTGCTTGTCGATCAGCGCGGCGAGCATTTCGTACTCTTCGCCGGTCAGATCGGTCAGCGGCGCACGCACAGGGCCCGCGTCATAACCGGCAATCTTGGCCCCGGCCTTGACGATGCTCACCGCGTAACCGGCTTTGCGGTTACGGATGTCCAGGTACGGCAGGAAGAAGTCGTCGATGATCTTGCCGACGGTGGCGTGATCTTCACGAGCGATGGCGTGGTAGAAATCCATCGCGGTTTTCGGGATGAAGTTGAATACCGCCGAGGAATACACCGGTACGCCCAGCGCCTTGTAGGCCGCGGCGTAGACTTCGGCGGTCGGCAGACCACCCAGGTAGCTGAAGCGATCACCGAGGCGGCGACGGATCGACACCATCAACTCGATATCACCCAGGCCATCCTTGTAGCCGATCAGGTTCGGGCAACGCTCGGCCAGACGTTCCAGCAGCGGTGCGTTCAGGCGGCAGACGTTACGGTTGTAGACCACCACGCCGATATTGACCGACTTGCACACGGCTTCAACGTGAGCGGCAACGCCGTCCTGGCTGGCTTCGGTCAGGTAATGCGGCAGCAACAACAGGCCTTTGGCGCCCAGGCGTTCGGCTTCCTGGGCATATTCGATGGCCTGGCGGGTCGAACCGCCGACACCGGCGAGGATCGGCACGCTGGTGGCGCAGGTGTCGACGGCCGTCTTGATGATTTCCGAGTATTCGCTGGCCGCCAGGGAGAAAAACTCACCGGTGCCGCCCGCGGCGAACAAAGCCGAGGCGCCGTACGGGGCCAGCCATTCCAGGCGCTTGATATAGCCAGCGCGGTTGAAATCGCCCTGGGCATTGAAATCGGTGACCGGGAAAGACAGCAGACCGGAAGAGAGGATGGACTTCAGTTCTTGTGGATTCATTATTCGAACACCCTGGATTGCGACGTGTGTGAGTTGAGACCGTTCAGCCCGACGCTGAAGTTGTAGGTCATCGTACAACTTAAAATACAACCGTCAACTGCATTTCATCGTCGAGGGGAAAATTTCTGGACAAAAAGAGGCGCAAGCCTAATGTTTAGTGGCCTTTCATAATGCGAGGCAGAGGTGAAGCAACGCGATCAACGGCTTGATAGAGATACGTTGTCGGAAGATTGTTTCTAGAGATAGAAGGTTTTGTGGATGGCTCATGGCCCCTTCGCGAGCAAGCCCGCTCCCACATTTGATCTCTGGCGTTCACAAATTTTGTGCTCACTGGAGATCAAATGTGGGAGCGGGCTTGCTCGCGAAGGCAATCTGAAAGGCAAAAAACTCTTGGATCAGCCCGCTTACCCCCGCTGCGCCTCAGCCTCTTCATGAGCATGTCGCAAGCGCTCGCGGCTGTTGGTCAGGTGCAAGCGCATGGCCGCGCGGGCCGCATCAGAGTCCTGGCGGGCGATCGCGTCGTAGATTTCTTCGTGCTCGCGGCTCAGGCGATTCATGTAGTGCTGCTGGTCGTCATGGGCCAGTCGCGCGGAGTTGAGGCGAGTGCGCGGGATAATGCTGGTGCCCAGGTGAGTCATGATGTCAGTGAAGTAGCGGTTGCCGGTCGCCAAGGCAATCTGCAGGTGGAACTGGAAGTCCGAGGCCACGGCATCACTGGCGTGGGAAACACTTTCGTTGAGGGCATCCAGCGCCGCGCGCATCAGCGCCAACTGCTCGGGGCTGCGACGTTGCGCAGCGAGGCCGGCGGACTCCACTTCGAGGCTGATGCGCAGTTCCAGGATGGCCAGCACATCACGCAGGGTGACCACGGTCGCCGGGTCGATGCGAAAACCACTCGGGCTCGGGGTATCAAGCACGAAGGTGCCGATGCCGTGACGGGTTTCCACCTGCCCGGCGGCCTGCAAACGGGAAATCGCCTCGCGCACCACCGTGCGGCTGACACCATGGGCATCCATGATCGCCGACTCGGTGGGCAACTTGTCGCCACGCTTGAGGTGACCATCGCGGATCTGCTCGGACAGCACCGTCACCAGTTCCTGAGCGAGGCTACGGCGCTTGCGAGGGAGGCGTGGTGAGGCGTTCGGGTTTTCCATAGTGAACATCTGTCTCGAAAAAATTCGGCTGCTGAAACCGCATCATAGCGCAACGCGGTTGTACGATCACCTACAGAGGGCGCGGTGTTTATGCGGTCACGGTCTGATCCACCAGATGGCCGTTCTCGATACGAACATGCCGTGGGTGGAAGCGCTTGAGGCTGCTGCGATGCCCGACGCTGACGATACTCAGCCCTGGCAACTCATCGATCAGCGCCTGATACAGCGACGCTTCGTCTTCTTCATCCATCGCCGAAGTCGCTTCGTCCATGTACAGCCATTGCGGGGCGTAAAGCAGCGCACGGGCAAAGGCCAGGCGTTGCTGCTCACCCGGCGACAACATGCGCTGCCAGTGATTGGCTTCGTCGAGGCGCGCCACCAGGTGCGGCAAGCGGCAGGTTTCCAGGACGTGCACGTAGCGCTCGTTCGGATAGGTATCGCCGGCCTGTGGATAACTCAGCGCCTCACGCAGTGTGCCGATCGGCAAGTAAGGTTTTTGCGGCAGGAACAGATAGCGCGCCGCTGGCAGGCGAATACTGCCGTGCCCCGCAGGCCACAGGTGCCCCATCGCCCGCAGCAAGGTCGACTTGCCGCTGCCTGAACGACCGCTGAGCATTACGCGCTCGCCCTCTTGCACGGTCATGTCGCCATTGGTCAACAGGTGGCGACCGTCAGCCAGGTCGAGGCCGAGGTTGTGCACCTTCAAGGCTGAGCCCGAGTTCTGCACGTCGATGGCCGGGGCGCGTTGCTCGTTATCCGTCATCGCCTGACGGAAGCTGAGCAGACGATCGCAAGTGGCGCGCCATGAGGCGAGGCTCTGGTAGGCGGTGATAAACCAGCTGAAGCTGTCCTGGACATTGCCGAACGCCGAACTGATCTGCATCAGCTCGCCCAGTTCGATCTTGCCCGCCAGATAGCGTGGCGCGGCAACCATGAAGGGAAAGATGATGGCCGCCTGCTCGTAACCGGACGTGAAGAAGGTCAGGCGCTTGGACACCTTCATGATGTCCCAGAAATTGTGCCAGACCATCGAGAAGCGATGGGTCAAGCGGCGGTTCTCGTTGGGCTCGCCGTTGTACAACGCGATGCTTTCAGCGTTCTCGCGAACCCGTACCATGGAAAAACGCAGGTCGGCTTCGAAGCGTTGCTGGCGGTTATTCAAGCCGATCAACCGGCGACCGATCAAATGCGTCAGCCAGCTACCTACCACCGCGTAGACCAGTACGCACCAGAACATGTAGCCGGGGATGGTCACACCGAACACTTCGATGCTCCCCGAAACCCCCCAGAGGATGATCGAGAAGGACACCAGGCTGACGATATTGCGCAGCAGCCCAACGCCCAGGTTCAAGGTGTCGGAGGTGAAATTGTTGAGGTCTTCGGAAATGCGCTGGTCCGGGTTATCGGTGTAACCACCCTGCTCCAGTTGGTAATAGTTCTTGTTGCTCAGCCAGCGAGCGAAATGTTTTTCGGTGAGCCACGCCCGCCAGCGAATCGTCAGCATCTGTGTCAGGTAGAGCCGGTACACCGCACCGACAATCGCCACCGCGGCAATCACGCAGAAATACAGGATCAGCCGCCAGAATGCCGCCTCGTCCTTCTGCTGCAAGGCGTTGTAGAAATCCTTGTACCAGGTGTTGAACCACACCGAGATCCCTACACTGATCAGCGACAGCGCAATCACAGCGATCAGCAACGTCCAGGCCTTGACCTTTTCTTCACTGCGCCAGTAAGGCGTGATCATCGCCCAGACTTTTCGGAAAAACTGCCCGCGCACAGCATCATTGACCGCGGAGTACTCAGCGTTCTGATTCATGGATAAGGCTCGATAAGAAAAAGTACGTGCACGAACCGATCATAGATGATCGGTTCGGTTTGTCGCGAGGAGTGGCCCGCATTCGTTCAGCGCTGGTTCAGCGACGAACCGGGCGCTTCTGCAGTTTGCGCTGCAGCGTGCGGCGGTGCATGCCCAGGGCGCGGGCAGTGGCGGAGATGTTGCCTTCGTGCTCGGTCAACACGCGCTGGATGTGTTCCCACTGCAGGCGGTCCACGGACATCGGGTTTTCCGGCACCAGGCTGTCGAGGTCGGCGTGTTCGGACAACAGCGCGGCCAGCACGTCGTCGGCGTCGGCCGGCTTGCACAGGTAGTTGCAGGCGCCACGCTTGATCGCCTCCACGGCGGTGGCGATGCTCGAATAACCGGTGAGGATCACCACGCGCATTTCCGGGTCCATTTCCAGCAGCTTGGGCAGCAATACCAGGCCGGAATCGCCATCCATTTTCAGGTCCAGGGCGGCATAGTCCGGCAGGTCGGCCTGGGCGATGGTCAGCCCCTCTTCGGCGGAACCGGCGGTGCTGACGCGAAAACCACGGCGGGCCATGGCGCGGGCCATCACCCGGGTAAAGGTCGCGTCGTCGTCGACCAGCAGCAAATGCGGCAGTTCTTCACCTTCGACTTGGATTTCGTCACTCATGTTGGTCTCCTCGGGCGCCGTGGGGCAGGCGCAGCTCGGTGAGCGTGCCGCCTTCCTCATGACTGTAGAGTTTCACTGAGCCGCCGGCGCGTGTCACGCTGGCCTTGCTCAAAAACAGGCCCAGGCCGAAACCTTTGCCCTTTGTGGTAAAAAATGGCTTGCCAATCTGCTCGGCGATGGCCAGCGGCACACCGGCACCGTGGTCGCGGATGCTGATGGTCAAATCCTCTGTATTCCAGTCCAGGGTAACTTGCAGCCCGTCGGGACAGGCATCCGCCGCGTTGTTGAGCAAATTGAGCAACGCCTGCGTCAGGTCCGGCGGCGGCGCCATGCGCGGCACCGTGCCCTGGCCCAGGCGCTGGAAGCGATAACTGGCTTCCGGGCGCATCAGGTGCCAGCGATTGAGCGCTTCGTCGAGCCAGTCGGTGACGTCCTGCATCTCCACCGCCAGCCGGCGATTGGCTTCCGCCGCCCGAACAAGCTGCTGCAACGTCTCCTTGCACAGCTTGACCTGGTCCTGCAGCACCTTCAGGTCATCCTGCAGCATCGGGTCAGGATGGTCCTGCTGCATCTCCTTGAGCAACACGCTCATGGTTGCCAGCGGCGTACCCAGCTCATGGGCGGCGCCCGCCGCCTGGGTGGCGACTGCCAGCAGTTGCTGGTCGCGCAGGCCTTCTTCCCGGCGGATGGCCCGCAACTCTTCCTGGCGACGCAGCTCTTCGGCCATGCGCGCGGCGAAGAACGTGATGACTGCCGCCGCCAGGGCGAAGCTCAACCACATCCCGTACACCTGCAGGTTTTCCCGGGCGATCGGGAAGGTTTGCAGCGGATAGAAGCGTGCGAGCAGCAAGGTATACAGGGTCAAGGCGATGCCCGACAGAATCACCGAGTAACGCCATGGCAAAGTCACTGCCGCGATGGTCAGCGGCACCAGGTAATAAGAGACGAAGGGGTTGGTCGACCCCCCCGAGAAATACAGTAATGCGCTGTGGATAAACAGATCGCAGGCCAGCTGCACCGCGTATTCAAGCTCGGTGACCGGCCAGGTGGTGCGCAGCCGAATGGCCGTGAAAGCACACAGCAGCATCGAACAGCCGAGCGTCGCGGCCAGTTGGAACCAGGGCAGTGGCAGCAGTTCGAGCCAGTAGGCCAGGCCTACGGAACCGGCTTGAGCGGCCAGGACCAAGGTGCGGATAAACGTCAACCGCCAGAGATTCTGGCGCGTGGCGGAAGTGATTTGGACGGGGGCGAGCATGAGCTCTCCTGATGAGCGCTCCAGGCGGATCGACGGGAGTATAACCAAGCGCGGGGGCTGACAGGCGAAAGTGCGGCAAACGGCCACATGTAGGAGCGAGCAGGCTCGCGATGGTCGTCAGCGATAACGCTGGGAACCTGGCACCCCGCGGCGCTCTCGGGTTCATCGCGAGCATGCTCGCTCCTACAGATGTACATCCTGCCCTTGCAGGAGCGAGCACGCTCGCGATGGTCGTCAACGATAACGCGGGGAACCTGGCACCCCGCGGTGCTCTCGGGTTCATCGCGAGCATGCTCGCTCCTACAGGGGGATGCACACCTGTATAGAAGTTGTAACTGTGCGAACCAGATCAGCAACGCTAGAGTCTGATGGGTTCACGCAGGGCCACAACCTGCGCACCCACCAAGGAGCCTTCATGCACACATTCCGCCGCAGCGCCGCCCTCCTCGCCCTGAGTGCCGGCACCCTCGTCGCCCTTCCGGCCCTGGCCGTCGACGAGCTTCATTACAACCAGGTTTCCCTGCGCGCCGAAGTCAGCCAGGAAGTGGCTCGCGACCTGATGATCGTGACCCTCTACACCGAAGAACAGAATACCGACCCGGCCAAACTCGCCGCGGACGTCAGCACCACCATGAACAAGGCCCTGGCTCAGGCCAAGCAGGTCAAGGACATCACCCTGCGTCAGGGCAGCCGTAATAGCTACCCGATCTACGACACCAAGGGTCAGAAAATCACTGGCTGGCGTGAACGCGCTGAACTGCGTCTGGAAAGCTCGGACTTCGCCGCATTGTCGAAGCTGACCGGCGAACTCCTCACCGACCTGAAAATGGGCGGCATGGACTTCGCCATTGCCACGCCAACCCGCAAAGCCAGCGAAGACGCCCTGCTCAAGGACGCCGTTAGCGCGTTCAAGGCCCGTGCCCAATTGGCCACCGACGCCCTGGGCGGCAAGGGCTACAAAATCGTCAACCTGAACCTCAACAGCAACGGTTATCCACAACCGTACATGCGCGGGCCGATGATGATGAAAGCCGCCAGCATGGATGCCGCTCCAGTGACGCCGGAAGTGGAAGCCGGTACCAGCCAGGTCAGCATGACGGCCGATGGCTCGATTGAAGTGCTGATGCCTTGATTCGATAAATCTGAAATACAAAAACGGCGATCACTGAACTGATCGCCGTTTTTTTGTGCCCCTGCAGGAGCTGACGCAGGCTCGGGGCGCCTTCGGGCGATCTTTTGATCTTGTTCTATGCTCTCAAAGACATTTCAGCGGCGACCCAACAGTTCGCAGCCTGCGGCAGCTCCTACGGAGATGTCGTACAAGCCGAAATGAAAAGTTGCACTTTGTATAACTCGCACCTCGCGATCACTACCCGTGCAACGATAACCACTTCGATTAACCGCCACACACCCCTCAAGGACGGGGTATAAATAGGTAACACCCTGCCCCAGCCACGGGCACCCCAAGGCTTCAACGCACCAAAAAAGTGCGCCAGTTGCACTACAAATAGGCCGCGCAAACGATCAAATGCGTCGAGTTTTATACAATTGCGACATTAAGGTACGTTCGTGCCACTGTTTAAGGCTTGTAGTCAGTCTGGATCTTGCATTGGGTATGGCCCCTGCATAAGTATCCGCAGGCACGACTCACGAGGTCGTCCTCAAAATCAAAAAATGACAACAAATCATGAGGCCACCATGCTTAAACACGCGGTCATTCCGTTTTTAGTCGGCGCCAGCCTTTTGGCTAGTGCGCCGTTCGCTCAAGCTGCGACTAACCTGGTGTTCTGCTCCGAAGGGAGCCCGGCCGGTTTCGATCCAGGTCAATACACCACCGGAACCGACTTCGACGCCTCTGCCGAAACCATGTTCAACCGCCTGACCCAGTTCGAGCGCGGCGGCACCGCCGTAATTCCTGGCCTGGCGACCAGCTGGGACGTCTCCGCTGACGGCCTGACGTACACCTTCCACCTGCGTGACGGTGTCAAGTTCCACACCACCCCGTATTTCAAGCCGACTCGTGAGTTCAACGCCGACGACGTGCTGTTCACCTTTAATCGCATGATTAACAAGGATGACCCGTTCCGCAAAGCGTACCCGACCGAATTCCCGTACTTCACCGACATGGGGATGGACACCAACATCACCAAGATCGATAAAGTCGACGACAAGACCGTCAAGTTCACCCTCAAGGACGTCGATGCCGCGTTCATCCAGAACATGGCCATGAGCTTCGCCTCGATCCAGTCCGCCGAATACGCCGCACAGCTACTGAAAGAAGGCAAGGCCGCCGACATCAACCAGAAGCCGGTCGGCACTGGTCCGTTCGTGTTCAAGAGCTACCAGAAAGACTCCAACATCCGCTACACCGGGAACAAGGACTACTGGAAGCCGGAAGACGTCAAGATCGACAACCTGATCTTCGCCATCACCACCGATCCGTCGGTACGTATCCAGAAGCTGAAGAAGAACGAGTGCCAGGTTACCCTGTTCCCTCGTCCGGCCGACCTGAAGGCGCTGCGCGAAGACAAGACTCTGAAGCTGCCTGACCAGGCCGGTTTCAACCTGGGCTACATCGCCTACAACGTGATGGACAAGGTCAAGGGCAGCAATGAGCCAAACCCGTTGGCCCAATTGAAAGTGCGCCAGGCACTGGACATGGCTGTCAACAAGCAACAGATCATCGATTCGGTATACCAGGGCGCTGGCCAACTGGCCGTCAACGCCATGCCTCCGACCCAGTGGTCCTACGACACCACCATCAAGGATGCGCCGTACAATCCTGAGAAAGCCAAAGAGCTGCTCAAGGAAGCCGGCGTCAAGGACGGCACCGAAATCGTTCTCTGGGCCATGCCGGTACAGCGTCCGTATAACCCTAACGCCAAGCTGATGGCAGAAATGCTGCAGTCCGACTGGGCGAAGATCGGTCTCAAGGTCAAGATCCAGAGCTACGAGTGGGGCGAGTACATCAAGCGCTCCAAAGGCGGCGAGAACCAGGCGATGCTGATTGGCTGGAGCGGCGACAATGGTGATCCGGACAACTGGCTGAACGTGCTGTTCGGTTGCGACTCGCTGGAAGGCAACAACTTCTCGAAATGGTGCTACAAGCCGTTTGACGACATCGTCAAGCAAGCCAAGCGCACTTCGGATCAAGGCAAGCGCACCGAACTGTACAAGCAGGCGCAACACATCCTTAAAGATCAGACGCCAATGACACCTATCGCTCACTCGACGGTGTTCCAACCCATGCGCGCCAATGTGCAGGACTTCAAGATCAGCCCGTTTGGCTTGAACTCCTTCTACGGCGTCAGCGTCAGCAAATAAGGTTTGGTAACGGCGACGTTCATGACGTCGCCGTTACTTCGCCTACCGAGAAAGCAGGAAATTACCTACATCCAAATCGCCCACTGACTACAGGCGGGTGCTAGGACGCGTCGTCTTTTCCCACAAGTCTTTCGGACTTTTCGTATTTACTGCCGGACCCACGGTGCCTACCGTCGGGATCTGACCAGCGAATGCGTGGGCCCTCGGTTTTTTTGCTGCACGACATGGCTGGAAACCAGTGACCCTCCCCGTCTGCGCACGGGACGAAGGTTCATTGACTCAACACTGAACAAGAGAGAGCGTCATGCGTCATACCTTGGTTTTATCCGCATTGCTGGGCACTGGCCTGTTGGCCGCCACGTCCATGAGCCAGGCTGCCTCCGACAGCCTGGTGTTCTGTTCCGAAGGCAGCCCCGCCGGTTTCGATACTGCGCAGTACACCACCGCAACCGACAACGACGCTGCCGAACCGCTGTACAACCGCCTGGTAGAGTTTGAAAAAGGCTCAACCAACGTCGTACCCGGCCTGGCCACCAGTTGGGATATTTCCGAAGACGGTCTCACGTACACCTTTCACCTGCGCCCAGGGGTGAAGTTTCATACAACCAAGTACTTCACACCGACCCGCGACTTCAACGCCGATGACGTGCTGTTCACGTTCAATCGCATGCTCGACCCGCAACAACCTTTCCGTAAGGCCTACCCGACAGAGTTTCCCTATTTCAACGGGATGAGCCTGAACAAGAACATCGCCAAGGTCGAAAAGACCGGGCCGCTGACCGTGGTCATGACGCTCAACAGCGTGGACGCCGCGTTCATCCAGAACATCGCCATGAGCTTCGCCGCGATCCTCTCCGCCGAGTACGCCGACAAGCTGCTCGCCGAAGGCAAGCCGAGCGACATCAACCAGAAGCCGATCGGCACCGGGCCGTTCGTATTCAAGAGTTACCAGAAAGACTCGAACATCCGCTACACCGGCAACAAGCATTACTGGGACCCGAGCCGGGTCAAGCTCGATAACCTGATTTTCGCCATCAACACCGACGCGTCGGTGCGCGTGCAGAAACTCAAGGCCAATGAGTGCCAGATCACCCTGCACCCGCGCCCTGCCGACGTCACCGCGCTGAAAAACGATCCCAAGCTGCAACTGATCGAAAAGCCCGGTTTCAACCTCGGCTACATCGCCTACAACGTGCGTCACAAGCCATTCGACCAGCTCGAAGTGCGCCAGGCGCTGGACATGGCGGTGAACAAGCAAGGCATTCTCAATGCCGTTTACCAAGGTGCAGGGCAACTGGCGGTCAACGCCATGCCGCCGACCCAATGGTCCTACGATGAGACGATCAAGGACGCCGCCTATAACCCGGAAAAAGCCAAGGAACTGCTCAAGGCTGCCGGCGTGAAGGAAGGCACCGAAATCACCCTGTGGGCCATGCCCGTACAGCGCCCCTACAACCCCAACGCCAAGCTGATGGCCGAAATGCTCCAGGCTGACTGGGCGAAGATCGGCCTCAAGGTCAAGATCGTCAGCTACGAATGGGGCGAGTACATCAAGCGCACCAAGAATGGCGAGCACGACATCAGCCTGATCGGCTGGACCGGTGACAACGGTGACCCGGACAATTGGCTCGGCACGCTGTACAGCTGCGATGCCATCGGCGGCAACAACTACTCCATGTGGTGTGATCCGGCTTACGACAAGCTGATCAAGCAGGCCAAGGTCGTGACCGACCGCGACCAACGCACCCTGCTCTACAAACAGGCGCAGCAGTACCTCAAGCAGCAGGTACCGATCACGCCGGTCGCCCACTCGACGGTCAATCAGCCGTTGAGCGCCAAAATCGAAGGGTTCAAGGTCAGCCCTTTCGGTCGCAACGTTTTCTCGGGTGTCAGCATCGAAAAATAAAACCGTGTAGCTGAAAACGCTTGGGGGCGCATTGCGCCCTCACGCAAGCGTATTGCCGTAATTCGCCAATTTGGCACCAGGCAAACGTTTGCAACGCGTCAATGAGTTCAAAAGCAAATAGCCGAACCACCAAAAAAGGCCGGCATTAATAATAGAAACCAAGGAGCTTCACCCATGAAACTGAGCAGCACCGCGCTACTGGCCCTGGCCATCAGCAGCATCACCGCCACGGCATACGCTGAAACCCAGAGTCAGGCGTACACCCCGGTAACCGTGAATGAGAAAAGTGCCCAGAGCGAAGCCACCGGCTTTCTCGAAGGCCAGTCGATCACCGGCACCACTCGCAACTGGTACGCTAACGAACAACTGAAGCGGGGCGCCAATTTCGCTTACAAGAAAAATGGTGTTTCAACGCCAACTGACCGCCGTATCAACTGGGTCCAGGGCACGATCCTCAAGTACAACTCGGGCTTCACCGAAGGCACCGTTGGTGTCAGCACTGAAGTGGCGGCCTACAACGCCATTGCCCTGGACCAGGACCGCAAGGACCTGGCGTCCAACAACGGCGGCGCACCGGGCACTCGCCCAGGCGCAGGCAACAACCGTACCCTGACCGAAGAAGGCGGCGACGCCGTTGGCCAGTGGAGCAAGTTGGGCCTGGCGAACGTCAAGGCACGTATTTCCAACACCACCCTGACCGCCGGTCGTCAGAACTTCAGCAGCCCGATGGTCGACGTCATCGGTAACCGTGCGCTGCCTTCGAGCTTCCAGGGTGTGGCGATCCACAGCGAAGAGCTGAACAACCTGGCATTCGACCTGGCCACTTTCGATCGCAATTCACCGCGTACCGAACAAAGCCAGCGCAAATTCCGCACCGAATACGCCAATGGCATCGTTGAAACCGACCACGTCTACACCGGCGGTATCACCTACACCCCGTTCGCCAGCCTGACCACCAGCCTCTGGGCCACCCAAGCTGAAGACATCTGGAACCAGTACTATTTCGGCGCCACCCACGTACTGGGCGACAGCCAGGTACTGAGCCTGACCACCGGCCTGAACTACTACAAGACCCAGGAAGAAGGTAAGGCGCTGATCGGCGACATCGACAACGATACCTATTCCCTGTCGTTCGGCCTGACCCACCAGGCTCACAGCCTGACCTTCTCGTACCAGGAAGTGAACGGTAACGAGTACTTCGACTACCTGCACGAAACCAACGGCATCTACCTGGCCAACTCCCTGCTGTCGGACTTCAACGGCCCGAACGAGAAGTCGTTCCAGGTTGCCTACGGCCTGAACATGGCCGAATACGGCGTACCGGGCCTGAAGTTCAACATCTACCAGGCGCGCGGCTGGGGCATCGACGGCACCCACTACACCGGCAACAAAGGTGTGGCCGACAAAGGCTACGACGGCATCCAGTCGCAAGACGGCGAACACCATTACGAATACGGCATCGGTGCCACCTACGCTGTGCAGAGCGGCCCGTTCAAGGCCACCACTATTCGTGGCACCTACACCGCGCACCGCGCCAGTGAAAACCAGGCTGATGGCAGCATCAACGAGTTCCGTCTGGTGACCACGGTTCCGTTCAACATCCTGTAATGCACCAACCGCACGGCTGGTTCAGTGACGAGTCAGCCGTCCGACCTTTGTCCTTTAACCGATTGCAGAGGGTTCTTGATGAAAATGCTTCCCCTACGTGCGGCCATCGCGGCCGCCTTGCTGAGTGTCGCGGTAGGTGTATCGGCCAAGCCACTGGTGGTCTGTACCGAAGCCAGTCCCGAAGGCTTCGACATGGTCCAGTACACGACTGCAGTCACAGCCGATGCGGTGGCCGAGACCATCTTCAATCGCCTGGCGGACTTCAAGCCCGGGACCACCGATGTGATTCCGGCACTGGCCGAATCCTGGGACATCAGTGAGGACGGCCTGACGTACACGTTCCACCTGCGCAAAGGTGTCAAGTTTCATACCACCGAATACTTCAAACCGACCCGTGACATGAATGCCGACGACGTGGTCTGGAGCTTCCAGCGTCAGCTGGACCCGAATCACCCGTGGCACAAGCTGTCGAGCGTGGGCTTCCCGTATTTTGAAAGCATGGGCTTCAAAGAGCTGCTCAAGAGTGTCGAGAAGGTCGACGACAACACGGTCAAGTTCACATTGACCCGCCGCGAAGCGCCGTTCCTGGCCGACATCGCCATGGCGTTCTCCTCGATCTATCCTGCCGAGTACGCCGACCAACTGCTCAAGGCCAACAAGACCGGCGACCTCAACAACAAGCCAATCGGCACCGGTCCGTTTGTCTTCCAGCGCTACAACAAGGACGCACAGGTCCGCTTCAAGGCCAACCCGGACTATTTCCGTGGCAAGCCGCCGGCCGATTCGCTGATCCTGGCCATCGCCACCGACAACAACGTGCGCCTGCAGAAGCTCAAGGCCAACGAATGCCAGGTCGCGCTGTATCCCAAGCCCGATGACATCCCGAGCATCAAGAAAGACTCGAACCTGAAGGTCGATGAACTCAACGCGATGACGGTTTCCTACGTCGCGATGAACACCCAGCACAAATACATGAGCGATGTGCGAGTGCGCAAAGCCATCGATATCGCCTTCGACAAGGAAGCCTATGTCAACGCGCTGTTCGGCAAGGGCAACGCCACCGTCGGGGTCAACCCGTTCCCGGACACCCTGCTGGGCTACAACCACGATCTGAAGAATCCACCCCGCGATCTGGACAAGGCCCGCGCCCTGCTCAAGGAAGCCGGCGTGCCGGAAGGCACCACCTTCACCCTGTTCACCCGCAACGGCGGCGGTCCGACCAACCCCAACCCGATGCTCGGCGCACAGATGATGCAGGCCGACCTGGCCAAGGTGGGGATCAAGATCGACATCCGCGTGATGGAATGGGGCGAAATGCTCAAACGCGCGAAAAATGGCGAGCACGATATGGTTTCCGCCGGATGGGCGGGCGATAACGGCGACCCGGATAACTTCCTGACGCCTATGCTCAGTTGCGAGGCGGCGAAGAACGGCGAAAACTACGCTCGCTGGTGCAATGAAAAATTCCAGGCCCTGCTCGACCAGGCCCGGGAAAAAACCGACCCGGCCGAGCGTGCAGCACTGTACGAACAGGCACAGGTTATCTTTAACCAGGACCAGCCATGGATCAGCATGGCGCACACAAGAATGTTCACTGCAATGCGCAACAACGTAGAGGGCTACCAAATTAGCCCGCTCACCACCAATAACTTCGCCACCACCCAGGTGAAGTAGATAAGAAACTCCCGGCATTCCTGACCCAGGCATGCCGGGCACGCCTAACCGGCTGATGAGGTACACCTTACGATGTTTAGTTTTATTGCCCGCCGACTGGGGTTACTGATCCCCACGTTCTTCGGCATCACCTTGCTGACTTTCGCGTTGATTCGCATGATCCCTGGCGACCCCGTGGAAGTCATGATGGGCGAACGCAGAGTCGACCCGGAAATGCACGCTCAGGCAATGGAACGCCTAGGTCTGAACAAACCCCTGTATGCCCAGTACCTGGATTACATCGGCAAACTGGCCCACGGCGATCTCGGGGAATCCCTGCGTACCCGTGAAAGCGTCTGGAACGAGTTCACCTCCCTATTTCCCGCGACCCTGGAACTGTCCATGGCCGCCCTGTTGTTCGCCGGTATCCTGGGCCTGCTGGCCGGGGTGATCGCGGCCCTCAAGCGAGGGTCCCTGTTCGACCATGGGGTGATGGGTGTCTCCCTGGCGGGATACTCGATGCCGATCTTCTGGTGGGGCCTGATCCTGATCATGTTCTTCTCGGTCTCCCTGGGCTGGACCCCGGTGTCCGGGCGGATCGACCTGCTCTATGACATCGAGCCGCGAACCGGCTTCATGCTGATCGACACGCTGCTGGCCGATGACGTCGGCGCGTTCTTCGATGCCCTGCACCACCTGATCCTGCCGGCCATCGTGCTCGGCACCATCCCGCTGGCTGTCATCGCGCGGATGACCCGTTCGTCGATGCTCGAAGTGCTGCGTGAAGACTACATCCGAACCGCCAAGGCCAAGGGCCTGTCGCCTTCGCGCGTGGTGTTCGTGCACGGTCTGCGTAACGCGTTGATTCCGGTGCTGACCGTGGTCGGCCTGCAAGTCGGCACCCTGCTGGCCGGCGCGGTCCTGACCGAGACCATCTTCTCCTGGCCGGGCATCGGCAAGTGGCTGATCGAAGCCATAGGCGCCCGGGACTACCCGGTCGTGCAAAACGGCATCCTGTTAATCGCCTGCCTGGTGATCCTGGTCAACTTCGTAGTGGACATCCTCTACGGCTTTGCCAACCCACGCATCCGTCATCAGCGCTGAGGTCAAAACCCATGAGCACTCCAACATCCTCAGTAGCCACCGCCACGTCCGCCGTGGATCAAAGCCTGCTGTATCCATCGCCGTACAAAGAGTTCTGGCAAGCATTTTCCAAGAACAAAGGTGCCGTTGCCGGCCTGATGTTCATGCTGCTGGTGATTTTCTGCGCCATCTTCGCCCCGTGGGTTGCACCCCATGACCCGAGCGAGCAATACCGCGACTTCCTGCTGACCCCGCCAGCCTGGCTGGAAGGTGGGCAGATCCAGTTCTTGCTGGGTACCGATGAACTGGGCCGCGACCTGCTGTCGCGCCTGATCCAGGGTTCGCGCCTGTCGCTGCTGATCGGTTTGTCGTCGGTGGTGATGTCGCTGATCCCGGGGATCCTGCTGGGCCTGTTTGCCGGCTTTTTCCCCAAAGCGGTCGGCCCGACCATCATGCGCCTGATGGACATCATGCTGGCCCTGCCGTCGCTGCTGCTGGCCGTGGCGATCGTCGCCATCCTCGGCCCTGGCCTGATCAACACCGTGATCGCCATCGCCGTGGTGTCCTTGCCGTCTTATGTTCGCCTGACCCGCGCCGCGGTCATGGGCGAGCTGAACCGCGACTACGTGACCGCCGCGCGCCTGGCCGGTGCCGGCCTGCCGCGCCTGATGTTCGTCACCGTGCTGCCCAACTGCATGGCGCCGCTGATCGTTCAGGCGACCTTGAGTTTTTCGTCGGCGATTCTCGATGCCGCCGCCCTGGGCTTCCTCGGCCTTGGCGTACAACCGCCAACCCCTGAGTGGGGCACCATGCTGGCCTCGGCCCGCGACTACATCGAACGCGCCTGGTGGGTCGTCAGCCTGCCAGGCTTGACCATTTTGCTCAGCGTGCTGGCAATCAACTTGATGGGTGACGGCCTGCGCGACGCGCTGGACCCGAAACTCAAGAACGCCGCCTGAGGAGATTCCAATGTCACTGCTAGAAATCAAGAATCTCAACGTTCGCTTCGGCGACAAGAACGCTACGCCCGTGGTCGATGGCCTCGACCTGAAAGTCGACAAGGGCGAAGTGCTGGCCATCGTCGGCGAGTCGGGATCGGGCAAATCCGTGACCATGATGGCGCTGATGGGCCTGATCGAGCATCCAGGTATCGTCACCGCCGACTCGCTCAGCTTTGACGGCAAGGACATGCTCAAGCTCAACAATCGCCAGCGTCGTCAAATCGTCGGCAAAGACCTGTCCATGGTCTTCCAGGACCCGATGACCGCGCTGAACCCGAGCTACACCGTCGGTTTCCAGATCGAAGAAGTGCTGCGCCTGCACCTGAAAATGTCCGGCAAGCAAGCGCGCAAACGCGCCATCGAACTGCTGGAAAAAGTGGAAATCCCGGGCGCCGCCAGCCGTATGGACGCCTACCCGCATCAACTGTCGGGTGGCATGAGCCAGCGCGTTGCAATCGCCATGGCGATTGCCGGCGAACCGAAACTGCTGATCGCCGACGAACCGACCACCGCACTGGACGTGACAATCCAGGCGCAGATCATGGACCTGCTGCTGGCGTTGCAGAAAGAGCAGAACATGGGCCTGGTGCTGATCACCCACGACCTCGC
This sequence comes from Pseudomonas sp. V98_8, assembly GCF_029967975.1. NCBI lineage: Bacteria > Pseudomonadati > Pseudomonadota > Gammaproteobacteria > Pseudomonadales > Pseudomonadaceae > Pseudomonas > Pseudomonas sp. V98_8. The sequence goes on along the minus strand of NZ_JASCAE010000084.1, from coordinate 133,300 downwards.
GGTCGTGGCTGAAACCGCCCAGCGCGTGTGCGTGATGTACGCCGGCCAAGCGGTCGAAGTCGGCCAGGTGCCGCAACTGTTCGACATCCCGGCCCACCCATACAGCGAAGCGCTGCTCAAGGCGATTCCGGAACACAGCCTGGGCGCCTCACGCCTGTCGACCCTGCCGGGCATCGTCCCCGGTCGCTACGACCGTCCGCAAGGCTGCCTGCTGTCGCCGCGCTGCCCGTACGTGCAGGACAACTGCCGCGTGCAGCGTCCAGCTCTTGACCCGAAAAGCAACAGCCTCGCCCGCTGCTTCTACCCGCTGAACCAGGAGGTGGCGTAATGGCCGTCGTTCTTACCGCCCGCGACCTGACCCGTCACTACGAAGTGTCCCGTGGCCTGTTCAAGGGTCACGCCACCGTACGCGCCCTCAACGGTGTGTCGTTCGAGCTGGAAGCCGGCAAGACCCTCGCCGTCGTCGGTGAGTCGGGCTGCGGCAAATCCACCCTGGCCCGTGCCCTGACCCTGATCGAGGAACCGTCCTCCGGCTCCCTGAAAATCGCCGGTCAGGAAGTCGCCGGCGCCGACAAGGCCCAGCGCAAGCAACTGCGCAAAGACGTGCAGATGGTGTTCCAGAGCCCCTACGCATCGTTGAACCCACGGCAGAAAATCGGTGATCAACTGGCCGAGCCGTTGCTGATCAACACCAACCTGTCGGCCACCGAACGTCGCGAGAAAGTCCAGGCGATGATGAAGCAGGTGGGCTTGCGTCCCGAGCACTACCAGCGTTATCCGCACATGTTCTCTGGCGGCCAGCGCCAGCGGATCGCCCTGGCTCGCGCGATGATGTTGCAGCCAAAAGTACTGGTGGCGGATGAGCCAACGTCGGCACTGGACGTGTCGATCCAGGCCCAGGTATTGAACCTGTTCATGGATTTGCAGCAAGAGTTCAACACCGCCTATGTGTTCATCTCCCACAACCTGGCGGTGGTGCAACACGTTGCCGATGACGTGATGGTGATGTACCTCGGTCGCCCGGTGGAAATCGGCCCGAAGAACGACATCTACGAGCGCCCGTTGCACCCGTACACCCAGGCGCTGCTGTCGGCCACCCCAACCATTCACCCAGACCCCAACAAGCCGAAAATCAAGATCGTCGGCGAATTGCCCAACCCGCTGAACCCGCCGCCTGGTTGCGCGTTCCACAAGCGCTGCCCGTATGCGACCGAGCGTTGCAAAACCGAAGAGCCAGCGTTGCGTCCTCTGGATAATCGGCAGGTGGCTTGCCATTACGCCGAGCAGTTCGTGCACGGCGCGGCATAAAATTGTGAGAGCGGGCTTGCTCGCGAAAGCGGTCAATCAGTCGACAACGAGAGTGACTGACACGACGACTTCGCGAGCAAGCCCGCTCCCACAGGGATTTTGCTCGTTCATCCAACCCCTTCTATTTCGATTGCACATTAATCGGGAGAGACGGGGTTTTCTTTTGTCTGCGATTTACGTCTGGCTGTCACCTTCTTCATCATCGGAGTCCGGCTCATCGGTGGTCGAGTCATCATCGTTGTCGGCACCACCCTGCCCCTTGTCCCCCGGTTCCGATTCGGACTTGGCGATCATCAGATCACCATGGGTCCCCTGCCCGCTAGACGCCTGGGTTTCGTGATTCTCACACTCGGCCCAGACCGCCGAACTGCCGAGGGCCAGCATCAGCAAAACCTTCAACAGCAACACAACGCGTAGCAACCTGTTCATAGTCGAATCCGTCCTTTTGCAGGTGAAACATCTGTGCCTGGCTGGCGCTCTCTGAAATCTAGTTCCGATCAGCCGGGTTCTCCAGATAGGACGCTAACGGCTGGGCGGAAATACCGTGGACAGGGAGAATGGTTGGCAATAAGCGTTATGCCGAAAAGATCAAACGATCGCAGCCTTCGGCAGCTCTCACACAGAGCGTGGGAACGATCGGGTTCGCCAACAAAAAACCCCGCAGCTTTCGCAACGGGGTTTTCGGTGTTTCAACTCAGCGCTTAGTGGTGCTCACGCGTTGCACGGAATTTCACGTCCGGCCAGCGTTCTTCCATCAGTGCCAGGTTGACCCGGGTCGGCGCGAGGTAGGTCAGGTGACCGCCGCCGTCCAGTGCCAGGTTTTCCACGGCCTTGTTGGAGAATTCCTCAAGTTTCTTCTTGTCGCTGCATTCGATCCAGCGCGCGGAGTACACGGTGATCGGCTCGTAGGAGCATTCGACCTTGTATTCCTCTTTCAAGCGGCTGGCGACCACGTCAAATTGCAGTACACCGACGGCGCCGAGGATGATGTCGTTGCTGCGCTCGGGGAAGAACACCTGGGTCGCACCTTCTTCGGCCAATTGTTGCAGGCCCTGGCGCAGTTGCTTGGACTTCAATGGATCACGCAGGCGTACGCGGCGGAACAGTTCCGGGGCGAAGTGCGGGATGCCAGTGAAACCCAGGACTTCGCCTTCGGTGAAGGTGTCGCCGATCTGGATGGTGCCGTGGTTGTGCAAACCGATGATGTCGCCGGCAAACGCTTCTTCCAGTTGCTCACGCTCGGAGGAGAAGAACGTCAGCGCATCGCCGATCCGCACGTCCTTGCCGGTGCGCACGTGGCGCATCTTCATGCCTTTTTCGTACTTGCCGGAGCAGATACGCATGAAGGCGATACGGTCGCGGTGTTTCGGGTCCATGTTCGCCTGGATCTTGAAGATGAAGCCCGAGAACTTCTCTTCCACCGGCTCCACGGTACGCTCGTTGGCCACCCGTGCCAGCGGACGCGGTGCCCAATCAACAACGGCGTCGAGAACGTGATCGACACCGAAGTTACCCAATGCAGTACCGAAGAACACCGGGGTCAGTTGACCGTCGAGGAACTCCTGCTGGTTGAACTCGTGGCAGGCGCCCTGTACCAGTTCCAGCTGTTCGATGAAGCGCTCGTACTCGTCACCCAGGTGGGCGCGGGCTTCAGCGGAATCGAGCTTCTCGATGATCTTGGTTTCGGTGCGTTCATGACCGTGACCGGCGGTGTAGACAATGATGTAGTCGTCGGCGAGATGGTATACGCCCTTGAAGTCACGGTAGCAGCCGATCGGCCAGGTGATCGGCGCCGCCTTGATCTTGAGGACCGCTTCGATTTCGTCGAGCAGTTCAATCGGGTCGCGAATGTCACGGTCGAGTTTGTTGATGAAGCTGACGATAGGCGTGTCGCGCAGACGACAGACGTCCATCAGGGCGATGGTCCGTGGCTCAACGCCCTTGCCGCCGTCGAGGACCATCAAGGCCGAGTCCACTGCCGTCAGGGTGCGGTAGGTGTCTTCGGAGAAGTCTTCGTGGCCCGGGGTGTCGAGCAGGTTGATCATGTGCTCGCGATACGGGAACTGCATGACCGACGTGGTAATGGAAATACCACGTTGCTTTTCCATTTCCATCCAGTCGGAGGTGGCATGGCGGTCGGACTTACGAGATTTCACCGTACCGGCTACCGCAATCGCCTTGCCCATCAGCAAGAGCTTCTCGGTGATGGTGGTCTTACCGGCATCGGGGTGGGAAATAATGGCGAAAGTGCGGCGTTTCGCGACTTCGGCGGCCTGTTTGGTCATGGGAAATCGCCTGGCAGGTGATTCAAAAAAGGGCGCAGATTATAGCCCAACTTGAGTCAATAACCGAACCGTTGAGCACATTAGGGGTGGCCAAATGCTGCTTCAGATGGGAACCTTTTAATACACGGAGACGTCCACTCCCCCGTAACGACCACTCGTCGGGGGCTTGAAACACCTGCAAAGCGGCCTGACGAGGCTGTGCTCATGGCTCAATAGCCGTACGCCTCCCCCGTAGGAACGAGCAAGCTCGCGATGGACGTTAACGATAACGCCGGGTACCTGAATGTACGCGTTGTCTGAGGGTTTTTCGCGAGCATGCTCCGCTCCTACAGGAGAACGCGCTCGGCGTGAGCTGCTTCTCGCGATCATTTTTTCGGCAGCCAGGAATGGCATTGCCACACGAGAAAGTGTTCGCCGACGGAAAAAAAAGGAGTCCGCCTGTGGCTATTCGCTATGGCAAAGGGCTGATAGGAGGTGCGGTTGTCGTCGCTCTCCTGGCCCTGCTGGTCCACTGGATTGGCATCAACACGATCGAACATTACCGCGACGATTTGTTGTTTTACCTGCAAGCTCATCTGATTCTCGTCCTCGCTTCCATGCTGGCCGCCCTCGTTGTGGGCATTCCTGCCGGCATCTTCCTCAGCCGCCCGACCATGGTTGGACGCGCCGAACGCTTCATGCAGGTGTTCAACATCGGCAACACCGTGCCACCTCTCGCCGTACTGGCCATTGCACTGGGCGTCCTTGGCATCGGCAGCGGCCCCGCGATATTCGCCCTGTTCCTCGCTTCATTGTTGCCGATCGTGCGTAACACCTACGAAGGCCTGAAAAACGTCCAGGGTTCGCTCAAGGAAGCGGCCGTCGGCATCGGCATGACCCCCTCCCAGGTGCTGTGGCGGGTCGAACTGCCCAATGCCGTGCCGATCATCATCGGCGGCGTGCGCGTCGCCTTGGCGATCAACGTCGGGACCGCACCGCTGGCGTTCCTGATCGGCGCCAACAGCCTGGGCAGCCTGATCTTCCCCGGCATCGCCCTGAACAACCAGCCGCAACTGCTGCTGGGAGCGGCCTGCACCGCCCTGCTGGCGTTGCTGCTCGACGGCCTGGTGACACTCGCCAGCCGTCTCTGGCTCGAACGCGGTTTGCGCCCGTCTTAAGCCCCGGCAAAGGAATCATCATGAAAACACCAAGCTTTTTACTAGGCTGCATGCTGCTGCTCGCAGGATTTGCCCAAGCCGCGGAGAAACCCGTGATCCGCATCGGCGCCCGGGTGTTCACCGAGCAAACCCTGCTCGCGGAAATTACCTCTCAATACCTGCGCACCAAGGGTTATGACACCCGGGTGACCGGTGGATTGGGCAGTAACCTGGCCCGCAGCGCCCAGGAAAGTGGCCAACTGGATCTGATGTGGGAATACACCGGCGTGTCGCTGGTGGCCTACAACCATGTCACCGAAAAACTCGACAGCGCCCAGTCCTACGCCAAGGTGAAAGAACTCGACGCGAAAAAAGGCCTCATCTGGCTCACTCCGTCGAAGTTCAGCAACACCTACGCGTTGGCGCTGCCGGAGAAAACCGCAAAGGCCTACCCGCAGATCAACTCCATCAGCGAACTGAACACCGTGATGCAGGCTGAGGCGAAAACCAATCACCTTGTCGCGCTGGACACTGAGTTCGCCAACCGTTCCGACGGTCTGGACGGCATGGTCGACCTCTACGGCATGAACCTGACCCGCAAAAACATCCGCCAGATGGATGCCGGGCTGGTCTACACCGCCCTGCGCAATGGCCAGGTGTTCGCCGGCCTGGTCTACACCACCGACGGTCGCCTGAACGCCTTCAAGCTCAAGTTGCTTGAAGACGACAAGCACTACTTCCCGGACTACACCGCTGCGCCAGTGGTGCGTCAGGATTACCTCGATGCCCATCCGCAACTGGCGCAAGAGATCAAGCCGCTGGCCGAACTGTTCGATGACGAAACCATGCGCCAGCTCAACGCGCGGGTCGATGTCGATCACGAAAGCCCTTCGTCCGTTGCCGCAGATTTCCTGCGCCAGCATCCAATCAAATAAGGAGGAAAAGCCATGGAATTTATCAACGCCTTTTCCCACCTCGACTGGGCACAGGTACTGCACCTGACCGGGCAACACATCACCCTGGTCGGCATCGCCGTGACCCTGGCGATCGTGGTCGGCGTGCCGCTGGGCGTCCTGATGACGCGTTTTCCGACGCTCGCCGGGCCGCTACAGGCCAGCGCCACCGTGCTGCTGACCGTGCCATCGATTGCCCTGTTCGGCCTGCTGCTGCCGTTCTACTCGAAATTCGGCCAGGGCCTGGGCCCGATGCCGGCCATCACCGCGGTGTTCCTGTATTCGCTGCTGCCCATCATGCGCAACACCTACCTGGCCCTGACCAACGTCGAACCGGGCATCCGCGAAGCCGCGCGCGGTATCGGCATGACCTTCGGCCAGCGCCTGCGCATGGTCGAATTGCCGATTGCCGTGCCGGTAATCCTTGCCGGCGTGCGCACCGCCGTGGTCATGAACATCGGCGTAATGACCATCGCCGCGACCATCGGCGCCGGTGGCCTGGGCGTGCTCATCCTCGCTTCCATCAGCCGCAGCGACATGTCGATGCTGATTGTCGGCGCCGTGCTGGTCAGCCTGCTGGCCATCTTCGCCGACCTGCTCCTGCAATGGCTGCAACGCTCGCTGACTCCTAAAGGACTGCTCAAATGATCGAACTTCAAAACCTCAGCAAGACCTTCCAAAGCAACGGCAAAGACGTGAAGGCCGTGGACTCGGTGAGCCTGACCGTCAATGAAGGCGAGATTTGCGTGTTCCTCGGGCCTTCGGGCTGCGGCAAAAGCACCACGCTCAAGATGATCAACCGCCTGATCACACCGACCTCGGGCAAGATCCTGATCAATGGCGAAGACACTACCGGTCTCGACGCAGTGACCCTGCGCCGTAACATCGGCTATGTGATCCAGCAGATCGGTCTGTTCCCGAACATGACCATCGAGGAGAACATCGTGGTGGTGCCGAAACTGCTCGGCTGGGACAAACAGAAATGCCACGACCGCGCCCGCGAGTTGATGAGCATGATCAAGCTCGAACCCAAGCAATATCTGCATCGCTATCCTCGGGAACTGTCTGGCGGCCAGCAACAGAGGATCGGCGTGATTCGCGCGCTGGCCGCTGATGCACCACTGTTGCTGATGGACGAACCGTTCGGCGCGGTCGACCCGATCAACCGCGAGATGATCCAGAACGAATTCTTCGAGATGCAGCGGGCGCTGAACAAGACCGTGATCATGGTCAGCCACGACATCGACGAAGCCATCAAGCTCGGCGACAAGATCGCGATTTTCCGCGCCGGCAAACTGCTGCAGATTGACCACCCCGACACCCTGCTGGCCCACCCGGCTGACGACTTTGTCAGTAACTTCGTCGGCCAGGACAGCACTCTCAAGCGCCTGTTGCTGGTCAAGGCTGAAGACGCGGCGGATAACGCACCTTCAGTCAGCCCGGAAACGCCGGTGGCCGATGCGCTGGAAATGATGGACGAGCATGACCGTCGCTACGTGGTGGTCACCTGCGCCGAGAACAAGGCTCTGGGTTACGTTCGCCGCCGCGATCTGCACCGTCAGAGCGGCACGTGCGGGCAGTACCTGCGCGAATTCAACGCTACCGCGGCCTACGACGAGCACTTGCGCATTCTGTTGTCGCGGATGTACGAGTTCAACCGGTCGTGGTTGCCGGTGATGGATGCCGAGCGGGTGTTCCTTGGGGAAGTGACCCAGGAATCGATTGCGGAGTATTTGAGCTCGGGCAAGTCTCGTGGGGGCAAGACCAGCATCGTTTCGCCAGCCGACGCTGCACTGGCCTGATCCCTCCTCACCGTCATTCAGGGGAACATCACACCGTCACACAGGTCCGTTACATCAGTAGCTGTAAGGGACCGCACGACGGATGCGTGCAAAAACGCGACATTTTTTGTTGATCTCAAGCCCCTCACGCCCTAAAGTTCGCGCCGAACGTCCATGCTGGAAACGATCCATCCGGCTCAAGTACTGACGACGAGACAGCAAGGCCAAGGGAAAGCAGCGCTTCCCATGGCCTTTTTGCTTTCGGCGACATGCCTTGGGAAGTAGGCGAACCAAAGTGGGGATACGGAGGACGTTCATTTGCACCCATTGATAATTTCAGTTTGCCAGTAGGAGTTCCCAGCATGTCGATCCAGGTCGAAGACTATTTCGCGCGTGAAACCTTTCAGAAAATGAAGGCATTCGCCGACAAGCAAGAAACCCCGTTCGTGGTAATCGACACCGCGATGATCAGCCAGGCCTACGATGACCTGCGCGCCGGTTTCGAATTCGCCAAGGTCTACTACGCGGTCAAGGCCAACCCGGCGGTGGAAATCATCGACTTGCTCAAAGAGAAAGGCTCGAGCTTCGACATCGCCTCGATCTACGAGCTGGACAAAGTGCTGAGCCGCGGCGTCAGCGCCGATCAGATCAGCTACGGCAACACCATCAAGAAATCCAAGGACATCCGCTACTTCTTTGAGAAGGGCGTGCGCCTCTATGCCACCGACTCCGAAGCCGACCTGCGCAACATCGCCAAGGCCGCACCGGGCTCGAAAGTCTACGTACGCATCCTGACCGAAGGCTCGACCACTGCCGACTGGCCTCTGTCGCGCAAATTCGGCTGCCAGACCGACATGGCCATGGACTTGCTGATCCTCGCCCGTGACCTGGGCCTGGTGCCATACGGCATCTCCTTCCACGTAGGCTCGCAGCAGCGCGATATCAGCGTCTGGGATGCCGCGATCGCCAAGGTCAAGGTGATCTTCGAACGCCTGAAGGAAGAAGACGGCATCGTACTGAAGCTGATCAACATGGGCGGTGGCTTCCCGGCCAACTACATCACCCGCACCAACAGCCTGGAAACCTACGCCGAAGAAATCATTCGCTTCCTCAAGGAAGACTTCGGCGACGACCTGCCGGAAATCATCCTGGAGCCGGGCCGTTCCCTGATCGCCAACGCCGGCATCCTGGTCAGCGAAGTGGTGTTGGTCGCCCGTAAATCCCGCACCGCCGTCGAGCGTTGGGTGTACACCGACGTGGGCAAGTTCTCCGGCCTGATCGAAACCATGGACGAAGCCATCAAGTTCCCGATCTGGACCGAAAAGAAAGGCGAGATGGAAGAAGTCGTCATCGCCGGCCCAACCTGTGACAGCGCCGACATCATGTACGAAAACTACAAGTACGGCCTGCCTCTGAACCTGGCGATCGGTGATCGCCTGTACTGGCTGTCGACCGGCGCCTACACCACCAGCTACAGCGCGGTTGAGTTCAATGGCTTCCCGCCGTTGAAATCTTTCTACGTGTAAGTACTGCACGCAGAAATCAAAAAGCCTATGACACGTCATGGGCTTTTTTGTGGGTGATCACAAAGAATCGACCCACCACATTCCTGTAGGAGCCGGCTTGCTGGCGATCAAGGCACCGCGGTTACCCAGACAAACGGGGTGACCGTTAATCGCCAGCAAGCCGGCTCCTACAGAGATATGAATACCTGTTCGAGTTCGGCGAAGCGCTTGGCGTACGCAGGTGCCAACGCGCGAATCTGCGGATCGGTTGCGCCCAACAAGGCTTCACTCGCGACCCGCAGGAAGTTCAGATTGCCGCCGCTCAGCGCCCTGCGCAGCCATTGCAATGCCTCGTCGATATTCCCTTGATCCGCCAACACTGCCGCAAAGCTGAACTGGCCACGAAAGTCCCCGCCCTCAGCCGAGCGCCGATACCAGCCGTGCGCCGCTTGCAGATCCTTCGGGCATACCTGCCCTTCTTCCAGGTAACGTCCCAGCAGATTCATCGATTTCGCGTGGCCCAGTTCTGCCGCGCAGCGATAGAGTTCGAGCGCTTGCAGCTGATCCTCAGCCACCCCACGCCCGGTCGCCAGCAGATTGGCGTAGTTGTACATCGCCCAATCCAGCCCCGCTTCTGCGGCGATTCGATAATGCCGAGCAGCCATTGCGGCATCGGCCACACACCCCCAGCCATGTTCATGACATCGCCCCAGCATGTTGCGCGCCATCATGTGCCCTTGTCGGGCGGCGATGTCGAACCAGCGCAACGCCAGCGGTTGATCCTGGGTGATTCCATTTCCATCCAGCAGAATCTGCCCAAGCAGCGCCTGGGCATCGACAAGCCCCTCGCGGGCTGCTGCTACGATCGCCTGGGCCGCACGGGCCGGGCTTTCGTCGAGCATGGCTTTGAGACGGTCTCCATCGAGCACCTCCTGGCGGCGCAATTGAAAACTCATACCTCGACCCAACGGCGCAACAGGTTGTGATAAGTACCGGTCAGGCGGATCAGCGAAGGATGGTCCGGCACGTCCTGGGTCAACTGCCGGATCGCCCCGTCCATCTCGAACAACAGCGCACGCTGGCTGTCTTCGCGCACCAGGCTCTGGGTCCAGAAAAACGAGGCGTAACGCGTTCCACGGGTGACGGCGTTGACCTTGTGCAGGCTGGTGCCGGGGTACAGCACCATGTCACCCGCCGGCAACTTCACCCGCTGGGTGCCGTAGGTGTCCTGGATTTCCAGCTCGCCGCCGTCGTAATCCTCGGGGTCGCTGAAGAACAGCGTGGCCGAGAGGTCGGTGCGCACCCGTTCGATACTGCCCTTGGGCTGACGCACCGCGTTGTCGATGTGGAAATCGAAACTGCCGCCAGCCGTGTAACAGTTCAGTAACGGAGGAAACACCTTGTGCGGTAACGCCGCTGACATGAACTGCGGGTTTTTCCACAGCCGCTCCAGCATGGCCGCGCCGATTTCCTTGGCCAGCGGGTGGCCTTCCGGCAACTGCAGATTGTGCTTGGCCTTGGCCGACTGGTAACCGGCCGTGATCTTGCCATCGGCCCAATCGGCCTGTTGCAGAGCCTCGCGAATGCGCTGCACTTCTTCTTTTTCGAACAAGCCGGGGATGTGCAGCAGCATGGGGCAAGCACCAGAAAGCAAAGGGTCGCCAATGGTATTGATTCTTATTGCCCTTGTAAAACCCGAGAGACGAACGAAACAGTAAAAACCGTAAGGTTAAATTGTAAAGATTGTAAATTCAGTGCGAATAGTAATTTTTCGCAATTGATACAAATACGTGTTTACACTATATTCCGCCGCCTCAAATCCTTGGGGAGGGGAATAAAAATGTCACGCCAACAACCACAACTACCGGTCAGTTCACCGCGTTTTCTCGCTTCTGCAATTGGCGTGGCGATCACTGCCGGCTCTGCGGGCCAAATGCTTTTCGCGGCGGAAAAAACCAACGAGCAGGCACCGAGCAACACGATTTCCCTCGGCGCAACCGCGATCACCGGCGAAGCCCAGGATGAGACCTCCTACAACGTCGAAAAGGCCTCCTCGCCCAAGTACACCGCGCCCCTCGTCGACACTCCGCGCTCGATCACTGTCATTCCGCAACAAGTCCTCAAGGACACTGGCGCCCTGAACATGCAGGACGCACTGCGTACCGTCCCGGGCATCACGTTCGGTGCCGGTGAAGGCGGCAACCCTCAGGGCGACCGTCCGTTCATCCGCGGCTTCGATGCCCAGGGCGATACCTACCTGGACGGCGTGCGCGATACCGGTTCGCAAAGCCGTGAGATCTTTGCCGTTGAGTCGATCGAAGTCAGCAAGGGCCCTAACTCGGCCATTGGCGGTCGCGGCGCTGCCGGTGGCAGCATCAACCTGGTGAGCAAGAAAGCGCATCTGGGCGACTCGTTCGACGGTGGCTTTACCTGGGGTTCAGACCAGACCCAGCGTTACACCATGGACGGCAACTACCAGTTCTCCGACACCGTTGCCGGCCGTTTGAACCTGATGAGCCACGAAAGCAATGTCGCCGGCCGCGAAAGCGTCGACTACGATCGCTGGGGCGTCGCGCCTTCCCTGGCCTTCGGCCTGGGCACCGACACCCGTGTCAACCTTGACTACTACCATCTGGAAAGCAACGACACACCGGATTCGGGTATTCCCTACACCATTCCGGCCGGTGGCTCGACTGCCCGCACCAAGTCCAATCCGGACAAGCCCTACGCTGGCGGCGACAGCAGCAACTTCTACGGCCTGACCGATCGTGACTTCCGCAAGGGTCGTACCGACACCGCGACCATCGCCATCGAGCACGACCTGAACGACGCGTTGACCGTCAAGAACACCCTGCGCCACGGCAGCAGCATGCAGGACTACATCCTGACCCAGCCGGACGACAGCAAGGGCAACGTCAACAACGGTACCGTTTGGCGCCGGGCCAACACCCGCGTCAGCAACACCGATACGACGACCAACCAGACCGACCTGTTTGGTGACGTCTACATCGCAGGCTTCAAGAACAGTTTCGCAACCGGTATCGAATTGAGCCGCGAGGAAAGCAAGAAGTCCTCGTATACCGTCAACACCGACACCACGCCTGGGACCACTCCAGTCACCACCACCTGCAACCCGGCGATCATCGGCGCACCCAGCGGCTACAACTGCACCTCGCTGTCGAACCCTAACCCGAACGATCCATGGAACGGTTCGATCACCCGTAACTACGCCGGCACCGACACCACGGGTAAAACCTACGCGCTCTACGTGTTCGACACCCTGACGTTGTCCGAACAGTGGCTGGTGAACATGGGCCTGCGCTACGACCATTTCGACACCGACTACAAGACCTTCAACGCCGCAGGCACCACGACCTCCAAGGGTGATGACGTCAGCGAGTTCGTAACCGGTCAGTTCGGTGTGGTCTACAAACCAGCGGAAAACGGCAGCATCTATGCGTCCTACGCAACGTCCGCGACACCTCCGGGCTCCACGCTTGGCGAAGGTCAGGACGGCAATCCGCTGGGCGGCACCCCGGATCGCAACGGCAACCTGCTGAAAAGCGACATGGAGCCGGAAACCACCAAGAACTACGAAATCGGTACCAAGTGGGACCTGCTCAACGATCGCTTGTCGCTGACTGCCGATATCTTCCGCACCGAAAAAGACAACGCCCGCGTCCAGGTCGATACCACCACGTACGAAAACGCTGGCAAGACCCGCGTCCAGGGTGTCGAGCTTTCGGCCACTGGCAAGATAACCGACAAATGGCAAGTCTTCGCCGGTTACGCCTACATGGACAGCGAGCAAGTCGACGGTGGTGACCTGCCGGCAAACAAAGCCAACGACGGTAACGAACTGCCTAACACGCCGAAAAACAGCGCCAGCCTGTGGACCACTTACCAGGTCACGCCGAAGCTGACCATCGGTGGCGGTGCGTTCTATGTCGACGACGTGTTCGGCAACGTGGCCAACACCACCATGGTCAATGACTATGTGCGCTACGACGCGATGGCCGCGTACAAGCTGACCAAGAACATCGACCTGCAGCTGAACGTGCAGAACCTGACCGACGTTACCTACTACGACAAGGCGTTCTCCACGCACTTCGCCAACCAGGCGGCGGGCCGGACTGCCTTGTTGAGCACCAACTTCCACTTCTGATAACAGAAGCGTGAACCTGTAGGAGCTGCCGCAGGCTGCGATCTTTTAAACTTCGGCGAATGCACCACCGCCAAAAATCAAGATCAAAAGATCGCAGCCTTCGGCAGCTCCTACAGGGGACAGGCCCCGTTCATCCAGGTGAACGGGGCTTTTGTGTGTCAAGGGAATGTTCCTCGATAACCCACGGCATAATGCGCGCCGTGATGACAATTTTTTAACGAACAAGGCGAGCGACGTGTTGAAGAAAACCCTGTTCCAGTTGCACTGGTTTTTTGGCATCAGCGCAGGGCTCGTCCTGGCCCTGATGGGCATTACCGGGGCGACGGTCTCGTTTCAGGATGAAATCCTGTACGCGCTGAACCCTTCCGTGTTGCAGGTGCAGAAACAAGTCGCCGGCGTGCTGCCCCCGGCTGACCTGGTGGAGAAGATCGAGGCGGCGACGCAGATGAAAGTGGCGATGCTCTCGGTCGGCATCGACAGCGACGTTGCCGCAAAAGTGTTCTTCACCCCGCCAGCGGGCGAGCGTCGCGGCCCCATGCGTTACTTCGACCCGTACACCGGCGAACTCCTGGGCGACGCCGCCGGCCAAGGCTTCTTCGGCCTGATGTTGCAACTGCACCGCTTCCTCGCCATGGGCGACACCGGTCGGCAAATCACTGGCGCCTGCACCCTGATCCTGGTGTTCTTCTGCCTGTCCGGCCTGTACCTGCGCTGGCCTCGCCAGTGGAAAAGCTGGCGCGCCTGGCTGACCCTCGACTGGAAGAAAAAAGGCCGCAGCTTCAATTGGGACTTGCACTCGGTTGCCGGCACCTGGTGCCTGGTGTTTTATCTCCTGGCCGCGCTGACCGGGTTGTCCTGGTCCTACGAGTGGTACAACAAGGGTTTGACTCGCCTGCTTTCCGATTCGCCACAGAATGAACGGGTTCGTGGTGGACGCGGCCCTGGGCCAAGCGGTCCGGCACCGGTGGTCGACTACTCGGCGGTGTGGAGCAGCATCTACAGCACTGCCGGTCCCGACCTGAGTTTCTACAACACCCGCATGCCGTCCGTGGCCGGGCAACCGGCAACTGTTTTCTACCTGTTGAAGAATTCGCCCCACGACCGCGCGCTGAACCAGATCACCCTCGACCCGGTGACAGGCGCGATCAAGCGGCATGACCGCTACAGCGACAAGAGCTTCAAGGCGCAGCTGTTGACCAGCCTCTACGCGCTGCACGTGGGCAGCTATTTCGGCATCGTCGGGCGCATCATCCTGACGCTCACGGCCCTGAGCATGCCGCTGTTCTTCGTCACCGGATGGCTGCTGTACCTGGATCGTCGACGCAAGAAACGCCAGATCAAGGACGCCCGCAAAGGCCTGGCGCAACCCGGCAGCGACGCCACGGCCTGGCTCATCGGTTTCGCCAGCCAGAGCGGCTTTGCCGAGCAACTGGCCTGGCAAACCGCTGGCCAGTTGCAGGCGGCGGGCCTGCCGGTGAAGGTGCAGCCACTGGCGGATGTCAGCGAGCAGGACCTGCATGCTTCGAACAACGCGCTGTTTGTGGTCAGCACCTTCGGTGACGGCGAAGCGCCGGACAGCGCCCGGGGTTTCGAGCGCAAGGTGCTGGGCCGGGCGTTAAGCCTCGATCGCCTGAACTATGCCGTGCTGGGACTCGGCGACCGCCAGTACCAACACTTCTGCGGGTTTGCCCAGCGCCTGCACAAGTGGCTGGGCGAGCACGGCGGCAAGACCTTGTTCGCGCCGGTGGAAGTCGACAGCGGCGATCCCTATGCCTTGCGTCACTGGCAGCAGCAACTGGGCCTGTTGACCGGCCAGGCGCCTGTGGGCACCTGGCAAGCACCGAGCTACGAAAACTGGACGCTGGTCCGCAGGGAATTGCTCAACCCGGACAGCAGCGGCTCACCGGTGTACTTGCTGGGCCTCAAGGCTCCAGGTACCAACAGCTGGCTGGCCGGTGACCTGGTGGAGGTGCTGCCGCGCAATTGCCCTTGGGCCATCGAGCACTTCCTCGAAGGATTGGGGATCGACGGCCGCGCGACGGTTACCCACGAAGGTTTGTCGCAACCGCTGGAACAAGCCCTCGCCAGCCGGCAGCTGCCCGAGAACCGCAGCCATCTGGTCGGCCTGCATGCGCAGTCCCTGGTGGATGCCCTCGTGCCGTTGGCCATGCGCGAATACTCCATCGCCTCGATAGCCGCCGACGGCATCCTGGAATTGATCGTACGCCAGGAGCTGCACCCGGATGGCACCCTTGGCGTCGGCTCCGGCTGGCTGACCGAACACGCCGCCGTGGGCGGCAGCATCAGCCTGCGCGTGCGGCGCAATAGCGGTTTCCACCTGCCCAATGAGCCGGTGCCGATGATCCTGCTGGGCAACGGCACGGGACTCGCTGGCTTGCGTAGCCTGCTCAAGGCGCGCATCGCCGATGGCCAGCAACGCCAGTGGTTGTTGTTCGGCGAGCGCAATCGCGAACACGATTACCTGTGCCGCGACGAGCTCGAGGAATGGTTGATTTCCGGCGACTTGCAGCGCCTGGACCTGGCATTCTCGCGTGATCAAGCCGAGAAGATCTACGTGCAGGATCGCTTGCGCGATTCGGCCGAAGAGCTGAAGAAATGGCTGGCGGAGGGTGCGGTGATCTACATCTGTGGCAGCCTTCAGGGGATGGCCTCGGGCGTCGATCAGGTGCTGAACGATGTGTTGGGCGCTGCCGAAGTCGAGCGCCTGATCGAACAAGGCCGCTACCGCCGCGACGTTTACTGACCCTACAGTGATCATTCCCACGCTTTGTGTGGGAATGCCTCAACGGACGCTCCGCGTTCGGCTCCGCAAGGGACGCGGAGCGTCCCGGGCTGCGTTCCCACGCAGAGCGTGGGAACGATCAATCTGATTTAACGCCCGGAGCCTGATAGCGCCTACAGGGGGCCAGTGTCAGGCGTTGACGGGTTCCACCGCCATCTCCACCACTTCCGGCCGCTTGACCAGCGCATACACCACCGCCGTCAACAAACTCCCCGCCACAATCGCCAGCAAGTACAGCAATGCATGGTTGATCGCATTCGGAATCGCCAACACAAACAACCCACCATGGGGCGCCATCAACTTGCAGCCGAAGTACATCGACAACGCACCGGTCAGCGCACCGCCGGCAATGCTCGCCGGGATCACCCGCAGCGGGTCTTTGGCGGCAAATGGAATCGCGCCTTCGGAGATAAAGCACAACCCCAGTACCAAGGCCGCTTTACCCGCCTCGCGCTCGGTCTGGGCGAACTTGCGCCTGGCAATGAACGTGGCGATGCCCAGGCCGATCGGCGGCACCATGCCGGCGGCCATGGTCGCCGCCATCGGTGCATAACTCTGCGACGCCAGCAGCCCGACCGAAAACGCATACGCGGCCTTGTTGATCGGCCCGCCAAGGTCGACACACATCATGCCGCCCAGCAGCACGCCGAGCAGAATCGCGTTGGTCGTGCCCATGCTGTCGAGGAAATGCGTGAGCCCGGCGAGCATGCCCGCCACCGGCTTGCCGACCACGTAGATCATCACCAGGCCAGTGAACAGGCTTGCCAGCAAGGGGATGATCAGGATCGGTTTCAGCGCCTCGAGACTCTGCGGCAACCGCGCATAACGATTGATCACCTGCGCCGCGTAGCCGGCGAGGAAACCGGCAATGATCCCGCCGATAAATCCGGCACCCAGGGTGCTGGCCAGCAGGCCGCCGATCATCCCCGGCGCCAGGCCCGGACGGTCGGCAATCGAATACGCGATGTAGCCTGCCAGCAGCGGCACCATGAGTTTGAATGCGGTATCGCCGCCGATCTGCATCAGCGCCGCCGCCAACGTCCCCTCTTCCTTGAAGGCGGTGATGCCGAATACGAACGACAAGGCAATCATCAAGCCGCCTGCCACCACCATCGGCAACATGTACGACACGCCGGTCAACAGGTGTTTGTAGACCCCGGTCTTCTCTTGTTTGACCGGCCCCTTGGCACCGGTCGAAGCGCTTTCCTGCTTGCCTTCAGCCAATGCTTTATTGAGTGTCGCTTCAGCCTGCTTGAGGGCAATGCCGGTGCCGCAACGGTAGATCTTCTTGCCGGCAAAACGCTCGGTGGCGACTTCGATGTCCGCCGCCAGCAGCACCACATCGGCATCGGCAATTGCGTCGCTGCTCAGCGGATTGCGTGCGCCGACCGAACCCTGGGTTTCCACCTGCAAGTCATAGCCCAAGCGCTTGGCCGCTTGCTGCAGGGCTTCGGCGGCCATGAAGGTGTGGGCGACACCGGTCGGACAGGCCGTCACGGCAACCAGTCGCGGCGCTTTCTCGACCGCGGCAACCGGCTCGACCACGGCTTTCGGTGCGGCATATACCCTGGCCTCTTCAGCTCCACGGCGCAGCACCGCTTCGACATCCTGCAGCGCTTGGGCAGGGGTGCTCTGGAACAATCGCTTGCCGACGAAACGCGACATATCCACAGGCCCGCTGGTCACCAGCAACACCCACTCGGCGGCCTCGATCGTGGCGGCCGACAGTTGCCGTTCGGGATGCCCCGCATCGCTGATCTCGACGCTGGTGCTCCAGCCTTGACGCTGCGCCGCTGCATCGAGCAACCGGGCGCACAGCACACTGGTGACCATGCCGTTCGGGCAGGCAGTAACAATGGCTAACTTCATGACCAACCCTCTTATTGTTCTGTCAGGGGGCGCACGCGCACACCCTGTTCGAGCTGCGCCAGTTGCGCCGCATCGCTGATGCCGAAGCCGATCTGGGTGACCGCCATCGCGGCAATCGCCGTGGCGGTGCGCAAGGTTTGTTCAGGCGTATCGGCACTGAGCAACCCGTGGAGCATGCCGGCCAACAACGAATCGCCCGCGCCTACCGTACTGGCGACGCTGACTTTCGGCGGCGTGGCATGCAGCGCCGAACCGACGCTGAACCAGTTCACACCCTCGGCACCGTGGGAAATCACCACATGCTCGATGCCTTGGGCGTGCAGGCGACTCGCGGCTTGCGCCTGGGCCAGGACCGACACCGTCTCGCCACCGAGCACTTCAGCCAACTCCTCGGCATTGGGCTTGATCAACCATGGAGCAGCCTTGAGCGCCGCCCGCAATGCTTGCCCACTGGTGTCCAGGGCGACCTTCAAGCCCAGATCATTCAATCGCCCGATCAATGCCTGCAACCACTGCGGGCTGATGCCTTGGGGCAGACTGCCGGCAACCACTACCGCATCATGCCCCGGCGCTATCTGGTCCAGACGCTCGAGCAATGCCTGCTGCGCCGCGGCGCTGACCAGCGGCCCTGGACCATTGAGGTCGGTGATGCGTCCATCGCTTTCCGCCAGCTTGATGTTGCTGCGCGTCTCACCGGGAACACGAATGAACGCATCGACAAAACCGCGTTTGGCGAACAGGCTTTCGAACGCTTGCTGATTGTCTTCACCGAGAAAACCGCTGACGGTCAATTGATGCCCGAGGTCCGCCAACACCTGCGCCACGTTCACCCCTTTGCCCGCGGCGTGGGTGTACATGATGTCGCTGCGGTTGACCTGACCGGGTTCCAGGCGCGCAAGCTGGACGGTGAGGTCCAGCGCCGGGTTGAGGGTCAGGGTTAAAATCCTGGCCATTACAAAGCCTCCACTAATGCGCGCACTTCATTCGCGCTGCCCACGGCAAGCGCCTGTTGGGCAAGGGTTTGAGCCTGGGTCAGGCTGAGTTCGCGAACCCGCGCCTTGACCTCGGCAATGCTGCGCGCGCCGACGCTGAGTTCATCCACGCCCAGGCCAACCAGCACCGGTACCGCCAACGGGTCGGCCGCCAACTCGCCGCACACACCGACCCATTTGCCATGGGCATGAGCCGCGCGCACGGTGATATCGATCAGTTGCAGCACCGCCGGATGCAAGCCATCGGCCTGGGCCGACAAGGTTGGATGACCACGGTCGATGGCCAGGGTGTATTGCGTCAGGTCATTGGTGCCAACGCTGAAAAAGTCGACTTCCCTGGCCAGCACCGGCGCCAGCAAGGCCGCCGATGGCACTTCGATCATGATGCCCAGTTGCAGGTCCGTCACTGGAATTTCCAGGCGCAGGCGTTCGGTCATGTCCCGCGCCTGGCGCCACTCGTCGACGCTGCCGACCATCGGGAACATGATCCGCAGCGGCCGGTTGTCGGCGGCGCGCAACAAGGCGCGCAACTGGGCTTCCATGATCTGCGGCCGTTGCAGGGTCAAGCGAATGCCGCGCACCCCGAGGAACGGGTTTTCTTCCTTGGCGATCGGCCAATACGGCAGCGGTTTATCGCCACCGACATCGAGGGTGCGCACCACCAGCGGACGACCGGCCAGGCCGTCGAGAACACGGCGGTATTCGGTTTCCTGGGTCGCCTCGTCCGGCGCTTGTGGGTGGGCCATGAAAATCAATTCGGTGCGCAACAGACCGATGCCTTCGGCGCCCTGCTCCACCGCACTGGTGACGCCGGCACTTTCACCGATATTGGCGAACACTTCGACAGCATGGCCATCGGTGGTCAACGCCGGTTGATGGCGTTGTTCGGCGGCGGCCTTCAAGCGTTGCTCGCGGGTGTCGCGCTCCTGGGTGGCGCGCTGCAAGGTCGCCGCGTCGGCGTTCACATGCAAACGTCCGCGTTGGCCATCGAGCAACAGGGGCGTGCCCGGTGCCAGCAGCAACACCGCCGCACCGGCACCGACCAGCGCCGGAATTCCCAAGGCCCGCGCAACAATCGCGCTGTGGGCGGTGGCGCCACCGCGGGCGGTTAGAATGCCGGCGACACGGGTCGGATCAAGGCGCGCCACATCGGACGGACCGACTTCGTCCATCACCAGAATGTAGGGCTGCTCAGGTTCATGCGGTGTTTCGACACCACTGAGCTGCGCCAGCACTCGACGGCCGATATCGCGCAGGTCGGCGGCGCGCTCGGCGAGCAAGGCGTCCTGCAACGACTCCTGTTGCCTGGCAGCGGCTTCGATCACCGACATCCACGCCGCTTCCGCGCTTTCGCCCTGCTTGAGACGGGTGTCGACCTCATCGGTCAATTCCGGGTCGTCGAGCATTTCCTGGTGGGTGATGAAAATCTCGCGGATGGCCTTGGCCTTGCTGCGTTCGATCAAGCTGTCGATGTCCTGGCGCACGTGCGCCAGCGCTTGCTTGAGGCGCTCTCGCTCGATGGCGGCGGACTCTGCGCGTAGCGGGTAATCGATGGTTTGCAGTACCTGGATATGCGCGGGGCCGATGGCGATTCCCGGCGCTGCGGCGATGGCCTGCACCAGACTGCCGGACGCCGGGGCGAGCAGTACTTGGGCCACCTCGACGATTTCTTCACGAGGCTGGCTCACCGCTGGCAACGGCTCGACTTCTTCACCGAGGCCCTCTTCAATCGCGGTCAACAGAGCGGGCAAGGCATCGGCAGCGATGCTCGGCTCGGCGATGATTTCCAGCACCTGCCCACGACGGGCGCCCAGGCTGAGCAGTTTGCTCAAGCTTTTCACCGACACCGCACTGTCCTGGCCATCGACGATGCGGATGCGAATTTCGCCTTCAAAGCTTTTCGCCAGTTGCGCGAGGATCTTCGCCGGACGGGCGTGCAGGCCGTGGGCGTTGGCCAGCGCAATGCGTGCGCTCGGCCAGTCTGCCGGCAACTCGCCGCCGAGCACTTCAAGCACCGCGCGACAACTGGTGGCACGGCCCAACTCATGGCCGCGACCTTCAATCAGCAACGCACACAGGCGTTCGAGCAACGCTTGATGGGCCTCGCCCAGGCTGGCCAGACAAAACAGGCCGCTCAGCGGTTGACCGAGGTAGCGCAGCGGTTTGTCAGGGGTAACGAACGCCAGGCCTGGACGCTTGACCGTTTGTTCACTGTGCAGCCACCACAGCCCATCGCCCAGCGGCAGCGCTTCGACTTGCTGCAACACGGCGGAGAAACCATTGCTGACGCAGTCGGCCTGACGCAGTAACCGCGCGCCACGCCAGACCAGCTCTTCGAAATCTTCGGCGGCGACGCCCAAGCCGATCATCTGCGCATCCAGCGCCAGCTCTTGCGGCGCGCCTTGCAGCAGTTTCAGCAAGGCCTCGGCGCTGCTGGCGCGACGCAAGGCTTGGCCAAGGTCGGTCTCGCCGAGCGCGCGGGTCAGCAGTTGCAGCAGGCGCAGGTGTTCGTCGGATTTGGCGGCAATCCCGATCGCCAGGTAGACGATCTGTCCGTCACCCCAGTCCACCCCCTCAGGGAATTGCATCAGGCGCACACCCGTGGAAAACACCTGGTCGCGGGTTTCTGGCGTACCGTGGGGGATGGCAATACCTTGGCCGAGAAAGGTCGAGCCCTGGGCTTCGCGGGCCTGCAAGCCAGCGAGGTAGCCCTCGTCAACCAGGCCATCGGCAACCAGGTGCCGGGCCAGCAGTTGCAGCGCGGCGGACTTATCCACAGCCGACTGGCCCATGGATATCTGCTCTATGGTGAGCTCGAGCATGCTTTCTCCTGTTGGCGCCCTTGGGGCGCCAGGTATTGTTTTTGAATGATTCAGCTTAGGCCTTTGTCTTAAAACAATCTTCGGCGGTTTCGCGGCAGAACCGGCCAAAGCAGCCATTAACGTAGAAAATACGCCTGCTGAATCGTTTAATCTAGAGTGATTGGCACGTTACTCGATAAAGTTGCATCGTTGAAGTCCAACTTGTCGGATGCGTTGTGACCAAGCTCGCCTGCCTGAATCGGGTAGGATTGGTGAAAATGTCGAGGCAAGCTCGAAAAAACAAGGAATAGCGGGTTGAAACTCAGTGATATAGCCCAGCTGGCCGGTGTGTCCGTCACCACCGCCAGCTACGTCATCAATGGCAAGGCCGAACAACAACGTATCAGCAGCGCCACCGTTGAGCGCGTGCGCGCGGTCGTCGAGGAACATGGCTTCACGCCTAATCCCCAGGCGGCCGGCCTGCGCAGTCGCCACACCCGGACCCTGGGGTTCATTCTGCCGGACCTGGAAAACCCCAGTTACGCACGGATCGCCAAGCTTCTCGAACAAGGTGCCCGGGCGCATGGCTACCAGCTGTTGATTGCCAGTTCCGACGATGCGCCCGACAGCGAGCGGCAATTGCTGCAACTGTTCCGCGCCCGTCGTTGTGATGCCCTGATCGTTGCCAGTTGCCTGCCGCGGGGTGACGACAGCTATCGCCAACTGCAAGCCAAAGGCATTCCGATCATCGCCATCGACCGGGTCATGGAACCTGAATATTTCTGCTCGGTGATCAGCGATGACCGCGAGGCCAGCCTGCACCTGACCCAAAGCCTGCTTGAGCCGTTGCCCAAGCAGATCGCCTTGATCGGCGCGCGTCCCGAATTGAGCATCAGCCAGGAACGGGCTGCTGGCTTCAAGCAGGCCCTGGTCGGGTACGACGGTGAGGTGCTCATCGAACACGCTGATTCGTTCAGCCGTGAGTGTGGCAAGCAGTTGATGGAAGAACTGATCCAGCGCGTAGGACATTTGCCCGAGGCCCTGGTGACGACGTCCTATGTACTGCTTCAGGGTGTGTTCGATGCGTTGCACGATTTTCCGTTGAAAACCCGCCCGCTGCGCCTCGGCACATTTGGAGACACCCAGTTGCTGGATTTCCTGCCGCTGCCGGTGAACGCGATGGCACAACAACACCAATTGATTGCCGACAAGGCCCTCGCACTCGCCCTGGCAGCCATCGAGCAGTCCGATTACCAACCCGGTGTGCTGGCCATCGCGCGGACGTTCAAACAACGTATTCGCCAGGACTGAGCCATGGACCTGATCGACACCCACACCCACCTGGACTTCCCCGATTTCGACGCGGATCGTCAGGCACTGATGGCCCGGAGCCGTGCTCTGGGGGTACGTAAAATGGTGGTGCTGGGGGTGTATCAGGCCAATTGGCAGCGCGTCTGGGAACTGGTGCAAAGCGATCCCGACCTGCATGCGGCGTTCGGCTTGCACCCGGTGTACCTGGAGGATCATCGCCCCGAACATCTCGCCGAACTGGCCGACTGGCTGGGGCGATTGGCCGGCCATCGCCAGCTGTGTGCGGTGGGCGAGATCGGCCTGGACTACTTCATCGAAACCCTGGACCGTGAACGACAGCAGGCGTTGTTCGACGCGCAGCTGCAACTGGCGGTGGATTTCCACCTGCCCGCGCTGATTCATGTGCGGCGCAGTCATGCGGCGGTGATTGCCACGCTCAAGCGTTTCAAATTGAAACGCGCCGGAATCATCCACGCCTTCGCGGGCAGTCAGGAAGAAGCGCGCGAATACATCAAGCTCGGTTTCAAGCTCGGCCTCGGCGGCGCTGCGACCTGGCCCCAGGCCCTGCGCATGCACCGCGTACTCGCCCGGTTGCCACTGGAATCGGTGGTGCTGGAAACCGACGCTCCGGACATGGCGCCGGCGATGTTCCCCGGCCAGCGCAACAGCCCGGCGCACTTGCCGGCGATCTGCACGGCGCTGGCGCAAATCATGTCGCTCGCCCCGGAACAACTGGCCGCCGCGAGCAGCGCCAATGCCCGTGAACTGTTCAACTGGTAATCAGTCGACGTGGGCCTTGGCAGCCTCGAGAATCAGCGTCATGTGCTGACGCTGGCGGGCGAATCGAAGCGCAACGAAGTAGACGAAAATCGCCAGCAGCGAAATGTTCAGTTGCTCCACGACGCTGAGTATGCCAATCCATTCCAATACCAACGCCACCAGCAATGTGCTGCAAATCATGATTAGCAGGCTGGCCTTTAACATGGCCAATGAGTCCAGGGACTTGAAGCGCCTGATCTGTTTCGGATCGTACAGTTGCAGGGCTTTCTGACAGTGGGTACAGGTGAATGCTTCGTTGATTGCAATGGCATTGAGTTGCCAGGGTTTGAGCAATAGCGTGCGCTGGCAATGTGCACAGCGCCCCTGGATACCAAGTGTTGCGACAGCCATAACCGTGCCTCCTCCATGCGGTCAGTAACGTTGATAATCCTTTATTGAAGACGAAAAAAGCAGTTCCGAAGAAAATAAGGACCTTTCCTACAAAAGAATAGGTCGAGGTACTACAGAAATTTCAGGCGTTCACCAATCTGTGGGTCTGCACTCCCACAGGTTGGTGAAATGTTTTCAGACCCGGAAGGCGCTGATCAGCTGCTTGAGCTGCACCACCTGCGCCGACAGCGCGCGACTGGCATTCTCCGTCTGGTGGGCACCTTCGGCAGTACGCTCTCCGGCACGATTGATCTCGACAATGTTCTGGTCAATGTCGTGGGCCACGGCGGTCTGCTGTTCCACAGCCGCGGCAATCTGCTGGTTCTGATCGACGATCATGCCGACAGCCCCCAGGATATTGTCCAGGGCTTGCTGGACCTTTTCCGATTGTCCCACCGTTCCATTGGCCATCTCATGGCTGACGCCCATCGCCTTGACCGCGGCCCCAACACCGCCATGCAGCTTGGCGATCATCTGTTCGATCTCTTCGGTCGATTGCTGGGTGCGCTTGGCCAGTGTGCGGACTTCATCCGCCACCACCGCAAATCCGCGCCCCTGCTCACCCGCCCTGGCTGCCTCAATGGCGGCATTGAGTGCCAGCAAGTTGGTCTGTTCGGCAATGCTCTTGATCACTTCCAGCACACGGCTGATGGACTGGCTGTCGCTGGCCAGCTGGTTGATCACCTGCACCGACTGGTCGATTTCGCTGGCCAGCGCAGCGATGCTGCCCTGCTGCGATTCCACCAGCCCACGACCGCTCGCCGTTTCGTCGTTGACACTGTGGGCGCTGCTGACGGCGGCGGCAGCGCTGCGCGCCACCTCAAGGGACGTGGCCGACATTTGATTCATCGCCGTGGCGACCTGCTCGATCTGCGAGCGCTGCCCGGCCACGGCCTGGTTGCTTTGCGCGGAGACACTCTCGACTTGCCCGGCCTGGCGCTCGACCTCGCCGACGGTCTGTCCGACACGCTCGATCAAGTCATGGATCTTTTTCACGGTGCCGTTGAACACCTCGCCCAACTCCCCCAGCTCATCACGACTGTGGGCGTTGAAAGTGACTGTCATGTCGCCGGCCGCCACTTTGTCCATGATCTCGCCAAGACGCTTGAGGGTGGTGCGGGTCGAGGCGTAGAAGGCACCGTAAAGATAAAAGATCAGCACAAACACCACCGACAGCGCCACGGCCTGCAGAATCATGTGCGTGCGGTTCTGGTCCAGGCGCTGTTGCAACTGGGTGCCGAGGAATTTCAAGGTGGCTTCATTGAGTTGATAGGTCTGGCCCATCAGCGCCGAGACCTGATCGTAAAAGGCCTGCCATGGTGCATCGAGCGTGTCGGCCATCACCACCTGCTCTTCGAACAGTTCGCTGGCCTTTTTCAACGACGCCTTGCTGCTGTCAGCCTGGGTCGCCAGGGTTTCGCGTGCGGCGTTGCTCGAGCCCGTTGCGTCCTGCAGCTTCAGACCGTACTCGGCATGGAGCTTGTCGAGCTGTACCAGCAGTTCATCGAAACGCGTGCTCGACGACGAATTGAGAAACCCCTGGCCCAAGGAAGCGGAGCCCAGTGCGCGACCTTCACCCAGCATCTGGGTAACGCGCGGAGTGATGTTGGTGACGAGCTCGCTCAGCTGACGCATGTCACTCTGGCTATCGTGGCTCAGGCCGGCCTGACTGGCGATGATCTGGCCGAAGACCTGCGCATTGCCGAGCAGCTTGCTGATCAGTGCACTTTTGCTTTGCAGGGACTTTTCCGTCTGCTGCGCTTTGAATGCGTTGATCATTTCATCGCGCTTGGCATCGAACAGCACGACCTGCTCCGGATCGGTGGCCATCGCCGTCAACCCCTGCAAACGTGCCAGGACACCTTGTTCAAGCGTACCGATCTGCGTCTCGACATTCCCCGCCTTGCCCGACTGGCCCAAGGCGACGTTGATCTGCACAAGATTGTTCAGGGTTTCCAGATCACGCCTTAACGCGAGACTGCTACCCAACAGATCCAGGCTCTGCAATTCGACCCGGGTGCCCTGGAATTCGCGATAGGAATCACGCACCAGGTAGAAGTTGGTTACCAGCATCGGCACCAGGAACAGTACGCTGATCAGGCTGAACTTCATGCCGAAGCTCAAGCGGTTCATCAGCGCGACGGCGGGATAGAGCAAGCTCTTCACTGGAAGTCTCCCTTCGATTTCTTATTTTTATTGGCGGGCGCAGCGAGACGGCAGATAGCCAGTATTCGGCGCTATCTCTGTATAGCGTAAATCAGGGGAGGTTTTTGTAACTTAAGGTTAACGGAAGACACATTTTATGGGTGACGGCATCCTCGCGAAGAACGATGACGCGGTGCGGCAGATGCACCGCAGCGCCTGGTTCGCCGGCAACCCAGCGCCTACGGCAGAACCGTCCACAACGCAAAACCCGCATACCAGAGCACTGCCGCCCGCAGCAGCAACTCCCAGATGCGATCGAGGCTGTTGACGCCTTCGGGCCCGACCACCGGAGCTGGAATTTCACCAGCTACCAGCCCGGCCTTTTCGATCAATTGGGCAGCGCTGATGTTCCAGTTCAACAGTTCGTGCAACATCACCCGGCTGACCGCGACAAAGTTGCCGACCAGGGCAAAGCTCGCTGCCAACAGACGCACCGGCACCCAGTCGAATGCATGGCGCAGTTGCGCCGCGCGCTCGACCACCGCAGGGTTTTGCCCATGTTCTTCGGCCAGCGCCAGCAATCGATAACTCAGCGCGGCCACCGGCCCGAGCAGGAAGTACCAGAAAATGATCGCGAAAAAGCTCTGGTAGGCCTCCCACAGCAAATGCCCTTCGACCCGCTCCAGCAGTTGCTCGGCATTGTCGGCGCAGATGTCCAGGTCACGCTTGGCCACATGAGCCGCCGCTTGCAGGTCTTCGCGACGCCAGGCATCGCGAAAGGATCCTAGCTCCCCCAGCAGATCACCACGCCCCAGGCTGTAGATCACCACCAGCAAATGCACCGGCAACGCCAACAGACCGTAGGCTACGGGGTCGAGCACCACCAGCAGCAAGCCCAGCACCGCCACTGGAAACAACACCAGCACGGCCAGGACCAGCCACGGCCGCTTTACCAGACGCGGGCTGAGCTCAAGCTTGTTCAGCTCACGAATCCAGCCAGCGTCGTGCTGAACCCGGTGGCGCAGGGCCGAAAACTTCTCGATCCATACCGCCAACAGCAACACCAGAAAACTCATTATCCTTCCTCTTGTGCCAAGGCCGCGCGATAGCGTGCCCAATCGAACGCGGGACCCGGATCGGTCTTGCGCCCAGGGGCGATATCGCTGTGCCCGCAGATACGCTGCGTGGTGATGGCCGCAAATGCCGATTGCAACTGCCGGGTCAGGGTCGTCAACGCTCGATATTGCGCATCGTCGAACGGCAGATCATCCGTACCTTCGAGTTCGATGCCTATGGAAAAATCGTTACAGGTTTCCCGCCCTTCAAAACTCGAAACGCCCGCATGCCAGGCACGCTCAAGGCAAGAGACAAACTGAGTGACGGTCCCGTCGCGCTCGATCAGAAAGTGCGCGGACACCCGCAGGTGTGCAATCCCTTCAAAGTAGGGATGCTCCGTGACATCCAGGCGGTTCTGGAAAAACTCCTGCACCTTTCCAGTCTTGAACTGCGCTGGCGGCAGGCTGATGTTGTGGATCACCAGCAGGGAAATTTCGCCCTCGGGGCGCGCATTGAAGTTGGGCGAGGGGCATAAATGCACGCCTTTGCACCAACCGCTGGCGGGGTCCAACTGCA
The DNA here is from genome assembly GCF_029967975.1 of Pseudomonas sp. V98_8. Classification (NCBI taxonomy): domain Bacteria; kingdom Pseudomonadati; phylum Pseudomonadota; class Gammaproteobacteria; order Pseudomonadales; family Pseudomonadaceae; genus Pseudomonas; species Pseudomonas sp. V98_8. Next base: position 105,405 of record NZ_JASCAE010000084.1, on the reverse strand, counting down.
TACAGGTTCCTTCAACGACGACTGTGTTGGCGCCAGTATGCCGCGATAGGCCATCGGGGGCGATCATTTGACGCGATTGAGGCACTGCAATTTGCCCGGCACTGAAGCCAGGTCTGGTTCAAACAATACGTCATCGTCGAACACGCGTGCGGTATCGACCGGGCCTTCCTCAGCCGTAGGCAGGATGATTGGCTCCAATACCTCGACCATCGCTGTCGCATCGGCTCGCGAATGCCCTGGATGCTCGAACACTTGAACGTGCAAGCATTCCAGCTCGCTGAAAAACGCACGGGTCGCAAATGGATCGAACGCCGAGCCGCTCAGCCCTTCGCGCAATGCCTTTAACAGCCCCGGAACCAGCGTCAACAGATGCTCACGAGCATCGGGCTGTTCATGACGTTGGACGCTCCAGATCAATTGCATCATGGTCTGCACGTCAGCCTGCCACTGCGGTGACAGATGGCCACGCTTGAGGCAGGTCAGTAGCAATACCTTGCTCCAAGTGTCGAGCAAGAACGCCAGCACACTTTGCGGCAATGTCTTACCCAGCAGCGCCTGATTCAACGCTTGCTCTACTCGCTGGCGGGCCAAAGCGGTCTGGGCGTGACTTTCTTCGGCGTCACGAATCCGCTGCTCCAGCCGTTCGCTGCGTCGGCGTTCGTCACGGGTGAGCGCGTCAGCTTGCTCACTTTCCGGCATGGCAAGCTCAGAAGCCGTGTTGTTATCCATCGTGTCGCTTGCAGGGGCTGGTGTCAGGCCTGGCAGCACGCCGGTGGCGATCAACAGTTGGTTGGCCTGGGCGTAAAGCTGGCCGGCGCCACTGAGCACATAGCGATCAAACAGGGTGAGGATGATCAGCTTGACCTTGATGTCCACGCCCAGGTGACGCCCGGCCGCCAGGAAGCACTTGCAGAGCACCGTAGGACCCAGGGGATTGTGCTGTTCGATCAGCGTCCTTCGCAACAACGTACTCAGACGGGCGGTGAGTTGGTCAAGGGCGAAACCGTCGCGGTAGAGCACCTTGTTGACCAATGCTTGCACAGCCAGGTTGCGTTCGGGCTCGTCCTCAAGCGGTGCAACATTGGCATTGGGAGACAATGACCGAGGCAGCATCCTGTAGGCGAGGTCGCATTGGCCGAGGTTAATGAATGCCTTGAAGAGGTGCTCGAAAAACAGCCGCTCGATACTTTTGCGCTTCAAACGCAAATCGCGCATCGCCTCAAAGAAAAGATTCTGCTCGACATCGTCAGGTGCCCGGTCGGCCATTTCGAAGAGGGTATCGTCGGCATTATCGAACAGCGCCTGCAAGCCCTGCCGTAGCTGTTGCGTCGCCTTGTCGCGAACCTGCAGCACAATGACAGGCAGGCGGGCGAGTGGCAGTTGCGTCGCCTGGTCACTAGGGACCCTGCGCAATGGCACTACATTCCCGTCGATATGCATCCAGCCTCCTGAAATTCCAGACCGCCAAAGCCATGACGTCAAATCCAAGGCGAATTATCAGGTAAAGGGCGTCCTTGCGCCACCCCGGCGCGTACTTCGCAGGAAAAGGAGGCAACCCCAAGGGGCATCACACACGCAATCGACCAAATGCAGGCTTCAGAACGCCAGCAACCGTTCTGACGCCTTGGGTTGCTCAGTACCATGGCCCTATAATCGGGGCACTTTGTTTGTGGAGCGCCTTATGCCGAATCTACGTCTCGCCGACTTGAACGCCGAAATCGAAGCCAACGTGCGCCGCGCGTTGCTCGAAGACATCGGCAGCGGCGACATCACCGCACAGCTGATTCCCGCCGAACGCCTGGCCAAAGCCACCATCATCACCCGCGACGCTGCCGTCATCAGCGGCACCGCCTGGGTGGATACCGTGTTTCGCCAGCTCGACCCACGGGTTGCGGTGCACTGGCAGGTTGCCGATGGTGAGCGGGTCAAACCCAATCAGGTATTGTTCCACCTCGAAGGGCCAGCTCGCTCGCTGCTGACGGGCGAGCGCAGCGCGTTGAACTTCCTGCAAATGCTCTCTGGCGTTGCCACTCGCGCGCAGCAGTTGGCAGACTTCGTTGCCAATACCCAAGTCAAGCTGCTCGACACCCGCAAAACCCTGCCAGGGCTGCGTTTGGCGCAGAAGTACGCCGTAACCTGTGGCGGTTGCCACAACCATCGCATCGGCCTGTATGACGCCTTCCTGATCAAGGAAAACCATATCGCCGCCAGCGGTGGCATCCCGCAGGCCATTGCCGCCGCCCACAAGATTGCGCCGGGCAAGCCGGTAGAAGTCGAAGTGGAAAGCCTGGATGAACTCAAGGAAGCCTTGGAGGCCGGTGCCGACATCATCATGCTTGATGAGCTGAGCCTGGATGACATGCGCGAAGCCGTGCGCTTGAACAACGGCAAGGCAAAGCTGGAGGCCAGCGGCGGGATCAACGAAAGTACGTTGCTGCCGATTGCCGAAACCGGGGTGGATTACATTTCGATCGGGGCGATGACCAAGGATGTGAAGGCTGTGGACCTGTCGATGCGATTAAGCCTCTGATCGCGCGCCGCTGAATAAAAAACGCCGGCCTCCTGAAGGCCGGCGTTTTTGTCAGACCACCAGATTGTTCATCTCGCAGTACTCTTCCCATTCGACGCCCAAGACTTCGGCCGCTTCCCTGTGCAGTTTCAGGCGTTCGATCTCGTATTCTTCAGGGGTCGAGGTGTACTTGAGCGTCAACTCCCAAGGCTGCAAGCCCTGGGCTTCGGCTTCATCCTCGAACGCCCACTGGATCTGGTCCCTCTGATCATCGGGTGGCAAGTCCTTGATCTCTTCCAGCAAATGGGGCACGTCCAGCACGTATTTCTTGAGGGCTTCTTCGTGTCTGGCTTCTTGAGACAGTTCTTTAACGGTCATGGCGTTCTCTTTGATCGGGGGAATGGAAGATGGATCTGGATCATCAAGGATCTCTCTGACGCAAAAAAACCGCGTAAAGCCCGGCTTTTCTGGCCTTCAGAACCATTCGGGATCATCTGAAAACAACGTGTCGCTGGTGCCCGAGACAGGAATCGAACCTGCGACCTTCGCGTTACGAGTGCGCTGCTCTACCGACTGAGCTACACGGGCAGTGGGCTAAACCTAGCACTGACCATGGGGCCAGGCAACTTCGAACACTGTTAAAAATCAAAAGATCCCGGCCTGCTGCTGCGCCTGCATAAGGCTGCGATCCTTTGATTTTTCTGCACATGGCAAAACGCCCCGAACCAGTCGGGGCGTTTTGTTGTTCAGCGCTCAGATGCGGGAGTGATTAAACGCCCGAAGCCTTCGCCGCTGCTACGTCCTTGATGGACAGCTTGATACGGCCGCGGTTGTCCACGTCCAGTACCAGCACTTCCACTTCCTGACCTTCTTTCAGGATGTCGGTCACTTTCTCAACGCGAGCATCGCTCAGCATGGAAATGTGAACCAGACCGTCCTTGCCAGGCAGGATGTTGACGAATGCGCCGAAGTCGACGATGCGCTCAACCTTACCGACGTAGATCTTGCCGATTTCGGCTTCAGCGGTGATACCCAGGACGCGCTGACGTGCAGCTTCTGCAGCTTCCTTGGTTTCGCCGAAGATCTTGATCGAGCCATCGTCTTCGATGTCGATCGAAGCCTTGGTCTCTTCACAGATCGCACGAATGGTCGCGCCGCCTTTACCGATGACATCACGGATTTTGTCGGTGTCGATTTTCATCGCGATCATGGTCGGTGCGTTCTCCGACAGCTCGGTACGCGACTGGCCAATGATCTGGTTCATCTGGCCGAGGATGTTCAGGCGCGCTTCCAGGGCTTGGCCCAGAGCGATTTCCATGATCTCTTCGGTGATGCCCTTGATCTTGATGTCCATCTGCAGCGCGGTCACGCCTTTGGCGGTACCGGCTACCTTGAAGTCCATGTCGCCCAGGTGGTCTTCGTCACCCAGGATGTCGGTCAGGACGGCGAATTTCTCGCCTTCTTTAACCAGACCCATGGCGATACCGGCAACCGGTGCCTTCATTGGGACGCCAGCGTCCATCAGGGCCAGGGAAGCACCGCAAACGGAAGCCATGGAGCTCGAACCGTTGGATTCGGTGATTTCCGATACAACGCGGATGGTGTACGGGAACACGTCAGCGGCAGGCAGCATGGCCTGAACCGAACGACGGGCCAGGCGGCCGTGACCGATTTCACGACGACCAGCGCCACCCATGCGACCACACTCGCCCACCGAGAACGGAGGGAAGTTGTAGTGCAGCATGAACGGGTCTTTTTTCTCGCCTTCCAGGGTGTCCAGAAGTTGTGCGTCACGGGCAGTACCCAGCGTCGCAACTACCAGGGCCTGGGTTTCGCCACGGGTGAACAGGGCCGAACCGTGAGTCTTCGGCAGCACGCCGACTTCGATGTTCAGCGGACGTACGGTACGGGTGTCGCGACCGTCGATACGTGGCTTGCCGTTCACGATGTTTTCGCGAACGGTGCGGTATTCGATTTCACCGAAAGCCGCTTTGACTTCAGCGGCGGAAGGCTGGCCTTCTTCGCCGGACAGCTTGGCGACGACCTGGTCCTTCAGCTCACCCAGGCGAGCGTAACGGTCAGCCTTGATGGTGATGGTGTAAGCCTGGGAGATCGCCTCGCCGAACTCGGCGCGGATCGCACCCAGCAGTTCAGTCGCTTCGGCTTGCGGAGCCCAGGTCCAGGTTGGCTTGGCAGCTTCGGCAGCCAGCTCCTTGACGGCCTGGATCACGGCCTGGAATTCGTCGTGGGCGAACAATACTGCGCCCAGCATCTGGTCTTCGGTCAGCTCTTTGGCTTCCGATTCAACCATCAGGACGGCTTCCGAAGTACCGGCAACGACCATGTCCAGGCTCGAAGCTTTCAGTTGTTCGTAAGTCGGGTTCAGCAGGTAGCCGGTGCTTTCGTGGAAGGCAACGCGGGCAGCGCCGATCGGGCCATCGAAAGGAATGCCGGAGATGGCCAGGGCAGCCGAGGTACCGATCATCGCAGCGATGTCCGGATCGGTCTTCTTGCTGGTGGAAACCACGGTGCAGACAACCTGCACTTCGTTCATGAAGCCTTCAGGGAACAGCGGACGGATCGGACGGTCGATCAGTCGGGAAGTCAGGGTTTCTTTCTCGGAAGGACGGCCTTCGCGCTTGAAGAAACCGCCAGGGATCTTACCGGCAGCGTAAGTCTTTTCCTGGTAGTGAACAGACAGGGGGAAGAAACCCTTGCCTGGATCGGCTTGCTTGGCACCAACGACGGTCACCAATACGCTGACGTCGTCATCAACGGTGACCAATACTGCGCCGGAGGCCTGACGGGCGATACGGCCAGTCTCGAGGGTAACGGTCGACTGACCGAACTGGAATTTTTTGATTACCGGGTTCACGGTGTCCTACCTTCTTTTGTGGCTCTTGGGGAAACTGGGTTCTTGCGAAATTCTTGGGCAACGCCGGGAATCGGCCCGACAGGTTGTCCTGAGTGCTCTTGCACAGGCAAAACGAGTATCCAGATAAAACTTGAGGCTGGGAGCCTGCCGTGCACCGGCGGAAACCCGCTGACGCACGACAGACAACCAACCTCTAGCGCAATCGCTTATTAGCGACGCAGACCCAGGCGAGCGATCAGAGCGCTGTAACGGCTCACGTCCTTGCCTTTCAGGTAGTCCAGCAGCTTACGACGCTGGTTAACCATGCGGATCAGACCACGACGGGAGTGGTGATCTTTACCGTTGGCCTTGAAGTGACCTTGCAGTTTGTTGATGTTGGCGGTCAGCAGTGCAACTTGCACTTCTGGCGAACCAGTGTCACCAACAGCTTGCTGGTAGTCAGCTACGATTTGAGCTTTTTCTTGAACGTCGAGAGCCATGTGGCAATCCTTTTATCAGGAAACTGTTTCAATAACAGTTTCAACAGGCCAGGGACAAATCCCTGTATCTAAAAATGAGTAGTGACCATGCCTGCTAACAGCCACACTCGCCGACCTGCTGTTACACAGATCGGTTTCCGGTCATTCTGACCGAATCAGTCGACGCGGCGCGATGCGCCCGTCTTCGCTCACTTCACCGATACCGATGAAGCGACCATTGTGATCCTGTACCCGTACCATGCCGAACTTCGGGGCATCCGGGGCGCGTACCGGCTGGCCATTGAGCCAGTAGAACGCGCTCGCTTCCGAGAACTGCAACAGTGGCCAATCCAGCAGGCCGCTGTCCGATGGCATCAGGAAGCGGTCGACCGCCTCGTTGCCGCCTTCGGCATGTACCGCTTCCAGCTCTTCGAGGGTCACGGTCTGCGCCAGGGTGAATGGCCCGGCCTGGGTACGTCGCAGTTCTGCAACGTAAGCGCCACAACCGAGTTGCTCACCGATATCCTCCACCAGGGTGCGAATATAGGTGCCTTTGGTGCAATCCACCGCAAGCCGCGCAGTATCCCCTTCGAAGGCCAGCAATTCCAAGCGCGTAATAGTAACAGAACGCGGTTCGCGCTCCACTACTTCACCTGCACGAGCCAGCTTGTACAACGGTTGCCCATCACGCTTGAGAGCCGAGTACATCGGCGGTATCTGACTGATTTGCCCACGAAATTGCGGCAACACAGCTTCGATATCGGCGCGACCAACGGTCACCGGGCGCTCCTGCAAAACCTCGCCCTCGGCATCGGCCGTGGTGGTGGTCTTGCCCAGTTGCGCGAGGGTTTCGTAACCCTTGTCGGAATCGAGCAGGTACTGCGAGAACTTGGTGGCCTCACCGAAGCACAGCGGCAACACGCCAGTGGCCAGCGGATCGAGACTACCGGTGTGCCCGGCCTTCTCGGCGTTGAGCAACCAGCGGACCTTCTGCAAGGCCGCGTTGGAGGTGAACCCCAGCGGCTTGTCGAGCAGGATGATGCCGCTGACGTTACGACGGATACGTTTGACCTGAGCCACCGATTACTCCTTGGTGTCTTCGGCTTGTGCCGCAACCGAGTGCTGGTTGTCTTCAGCCACTGCGCGCTCGATCAAGGCCGACAGATGCGCACCGCGCACGACGCTTTCATCGTAGTGGAAGTGCAACTGTGGAACGCTGCGCAGCTTCATCTCGCGAGCCAGCTGCATGCGCAGGAAGCCAGCGGCGGAGTTGAGCACCTTGATGCTTTGCGCGATCTCTTCGTGACTGTCCTGGCCCATCACGGTGATGAAAATCTTGGCGTGACCGACGTCACGGCTGACTTCCACAGCGGTAATGGTGACCAGGCCGACGCGCGGGTCTTTGACTTCACGACGGATCAGTTGTGCCAGCTCACGCTGCATCTGATCGCCGATACGTTGGGTACGGCTGTATTCTTTTGCCATGTCTTGTTACCTGTTACTGCCCCACGGTGAAACCCGCAAGGTCTGAAAGCGGCAAACGCCCGGCCTGACAAAAGCCAGACCGGGCGTTGCGTTTAGAGTCCGGGCGATGCGCCGCGCAATTGCATGCGGCTGGCCATCACGGCTCTTGAAGTGCGCGAGTTAGAGGCTGCGAGCAACCTGGACCTTCTCGAAGACTTCGATCTTGTCACCGACCTTGACGTCGTTGTAGCTCTTCACGCCGATACCGCATTCCATGCCGGCACGTACTTCGGAAGCGTCATCCTTGAAGCGACGCAGGGATTCCAGCTCGCCTTCGAAGATAACGATGTCTTCACGCAGTACACGGATTGGACGGTTACGGTGAACAACGCCTTCGATCACCATGCAACCGGCGATCGCGCCAAACTTCGGCGAACGGAACACGTCACGCACTTCGGCGATGCCCAGGATGTTCTCGCGAACGTCGCTGCCGAGCATACCGGTCAAGGCTTTCTTGACGTCTTCGATGATGTCGTAGATCACGTTGTAGTAACGCATATCCAGACCTTCCTGCTCGACGATCTTGCGAGCGCCGGCATCGGCACGCACGTTGAAGCCGAACAGTACAGCGTTGGAAGCCAGTGCCAGGTTGGCGTCGGATTCGGTAATACCACCGACACCGCCACCGACCACGCGCACTTGCACTTCGTCGTTGCCCAGGCCGTTCAGGGCACCGTTCAACGCTTCCAACGAACCACGGACGTCGGATTTGAGGACGATGTTGAGCGTCTTCTTCTCTTCCTGACCCATGTTTTCGAAGATGTTTTCCAGCTTGCCGGCGTGAGCACGGGCCAGCTTGACTTCGCGGAACTTGCCTTGACGGAACAGAGCCACTTCACGGGCTTTCTTCTCGTCGGCAACCACGCTCATCTCGTCGCCAGCGTCCGGGGTACCGTCCAGGCCGAGAATCTCGACAGGGATGGCCGGACCGGCTTCCTTGATTGGCTTGCCGTTCTCGTCGAGCATGGCACGTACGCGGCCATAGTTCGAACCGACCAGCACCATGTCGCCCTGGCGCAGGGTACCGTCTTGAACCAGAACGGTTGCAACCGGGCCACGGCCCTTGTCGAGGCGGGATTCAACCACGACACCACGGCCAGGAGCCGATGGAGTAGCGGTCAGTTCCAGTACTTCGGCTTGCAACAGGACAGCTTCGAGCAGTTCGTCAACGCCGGTACCCATCTTCGCGGAGACCGGTACGAATGGAGTGTCGCCACCCCACTCTTCGGAGGTCACGCCGTGAACCGACAGTTCGCTACGGATGCGATCGAGATCGGCGCCCGGCTTGTCGATTTTGTTCACAGCAACCACCAAAGGAACGCCAGCCGCCTGAGCGTGCTGAACAGCCTCGATGGTCTGTGGCATCACGCCGTCGTCCGCTGCAACTACCAGGATCACGATGTCGGTCGCCTTGGCACCACGGGCACGCATTGCGGTAAACGCGGCGTGACCCGGGGTGTCGAGGAACGTCACCATGCCACGGTCGGTTTCAACGTGGTAGGCACCGATGTGCTGGGTGATACCGCCGGCTTCGCCAGCAGCTACCTTGGCACGACGGATGTAGTCGAGCAGGGAAGTCTTACCGTGGTCAACGTGGCCCATTACGGTCACGACCGGTGCACGGGAAACCGCCTCACCTTCAAACTTCAGGGACTCAGCCAGGGAATCTTCCAGGGCGGTGTCGCTGACCAGGGTCACTTTGTGGCCCAGCTCTTCGGCAACCAACTGGGCAGTTTCCTGGTCCAGTACCTGGTTGATGGTCGCTGGAGTACCCAGTTTGAACATGAACTTGATGATTTCAGCAGCCTTGACCGACATCTGCTGGGCCAGATCGCCCACAGTGATGGTCTCGCCGATCTTCACTTCGCGCACGACAGGGCCGGTTGGGCTCTGGAAACCGTGGGCGTTGCGCTTCTTCAGCTTGGCCTTGCCGCGACCACCACGACGGAAGCCATCGCTTTCTTCGTCGGTAGTACGTGGGGCAACGCGTGGCGCAGGCGCCTTCTCCTTGACCGAAGCACGATGCGGAGCGTTTTTGCGCTCACCATCGCCGCCACCGCGACGATTGTTGTCGTCGGCACGTGGTTTGTCCGGACGACGCTGCTCGTCGCGCTTGCGGGTATCGGCTGCAGGTGCCGGAGCGGCAGCCACGACCGGCGCGCTTTCGCGCACAGGCTCGGCCACCGCAGCTGGCGCTGCAGCAGGTTGGGCTTGGGCGGTCGGCGCAGCAGCTGGCTGGCGACGCGCTTCTTCTTCGGCGCGGCGCTTGGCTTCTTCTTCAGCCTTCTGACGTGCAGCATTTTCTACTGCGCGACGTTCATCCAGTTCACGCTTGCGCTCGGCTTCGATTTCTTCCGGGCTGCGCTGCACGAAGACTTTCTTCTTGCGTACTTCAACGCTGATGCTTTTGCTGCCAGCAACACGCAGGGTGCTGGTGGTTTTACGCTGCAGCGTAATCTTGCGTGGTTCTTCCACTTTCGCCTTGTGGCTGCTTTTCAAGTGAGTCAGCAACGATTGCTTCTCACTGTCAGTCACACTTTCTTCGGCGGCGGTGTGCGGCAGACCTGCCTCACGCATCTGCTGCAACAGGCGCTCTACCGGTGTTTTGACCTCATCGGCCAGTTGTTTCACCGTGACTTGCGTCATGCACTTCTCTCCTCAGGCCGCGCCTAATTACTCGAACCAGTGGGCTCGGGCGGCCATGATCAACTTGCCGGCACGATCATCGTCAATGCCGTCGATGTCGAGCAGGTCGTCAATAGACTGCTCGGCCAGGTCTTCGCGGGTAATTACGCCGCGCACCGCCAGTTCCATCGCCAAATCCTTGTCCATACCCTCAAGCGAGAGCAGGTCTTCGGCCGGATGGGCGTCTGCCAGCTTTTCCTCAGTAGCGATGGCTTTGGTCAACAAACGATCCTTGGCACGAGCGCGAAGCTCGTTGACGATATCTTCGTCAAAGCCGTCGATGTTGAGCATTTCTTCCAACGGTACGTAGGCAATCTCTTCCAGGCTGGTGAAGCCTTCATCAACCAGCACCTGCGCCAGCTCTTCGTCGACTTCCAGCTCGTCGATGAAGTTGCGCAGGATGTCGCCGGTTTCTGCTTGCTGTTTAGCCTGGATGTCCGATTCGGTCATCACGTTCAGGGTCCAGCCAGTCAACTGGCTGGCCAGACGCACGTTCTGACCACCGCGACCGATGGCCTGAGCCAGATTGTCTGCGCCAACGGCGATGTCCATTGCATGGGCATCTTCGTCAACGATAATTGCCGCCACTTCAGCCGGCGACATTGCATTGATTACGAACTGAGCCGGGTTGTCGTCCCACAGGACGATGTCCACACGCTCACCGCCCAACTCACCCGACACTGCCTGGACGCGCGAACCGCGCATACCGATGCAAGCGCCCTGCGGGTCGATGCGTTTGTCCTTGGAGCGGACGGCGATCTTGGCGCGCGAACCCGGATCACGGGACGCAGCCATTACTTCGATCAGCCCTTCAGCAATTTCCGGCACTTCGATGCGGAACAACTCGATCAGCATTTCCGGCGCGGTACGCGACAGGATCAACTGCGGGCCGCGGTTCTCGGTGCGGATTTCCTTGAGCAGCGCACGCAAGCGCACGCCAACCCGGAAAGTTTCGCGAGAAATGATGTCCTCACGGGCCAGCAACGCTTCGGCGTTGTTGCCCAGATCAACGATCACGTTGTCGCGGGTGACTTTTTTCACGGTGCCGGAGATGATTTCACCCAGGCGTTCGCGGTAAGCGTCGACAACCTGGGCGCGCTCAGCTTCGCGAACCTTCTGCACGATGACTTGCTTGGCAGTCTGTGCAGCGATACGGCCGAATTCGATGGACTCGATCTTCTCTTCGACAACGTCACCGACCTTGGCGCCAGGATGCGTCTCGGCAACCTTGCTTGGCCAGGTTTCAATAGCCGGATCGTCCAGGTCTGCTTCTTCGACGACCGTCCAGCGACGGAAAGTCTCATAAGCACCGGTGTGGCGGTTGATTTCCACACGCAGATCGACTTCGTCCTCGAAACGCTTTTTGGTAGCCGTGGCCAGAGCGAGCTCCAGCGCTTCAAAAATTACGTTAGCCGGTACGCCCTTTTCATTGGATACCGACTCAACAACCAGCAGTACTTCTTTGCTCATCGTACGCCTCGCCTTTCGCAAGCCATTGGATCCGCGGGATCCGCAGTATCTGGCACGCCTCAGTCAAAACTGGGAATAATGTTGGCCTTGTCGATCATATCGATCGGCAACAGGAACTCATGGTCTTCTACCTGCACCACGACGTCCTGCTCTTCTACACCGCGCAGAAGGCCCTGAAAGTTGCGTCGTCCTTCAAAAGGCGAGCGCAGCTTGATCTTCACTTGTTCACCGGCAAATTTTGCAAACTGCTCAAGAGTGAACAGCGGGCGTTCCATGCCTGGCGAGGAAACTTCGAGGGTGTATTCAACGGAGATTGGATCTTCAACATCCAGCACACCGCTGATCTGACGGCTGACGATGGCACAATCGTCCACCAGCACACCGCCCTCTTTATCAATATAAACGCGCAACATCGAGTGACGACCCTGAGCCGAAAACTCGATACCCCAGCATTCATAGCCTAGGGCCACGACCACCGGGGCCAGCAAGGCCTGCAACTCTTCTAGCTTGCTCGACACCTGAACCCCCTCGTGCATGTATGTGCATGCTATGCAAAATAAAAAAATGGGCGAAGCGCCCATCCTTGAAACGCCGTCGAACAGCGGCGTTGGAAGTGTCCAGCTAACAAAAAGCCCCTTAAAAGGGGCTCCTTAAACTGGTTGCGGGGGCCGGATTTGAACCGACGACCTTCGGGTTATGAGCCCGACGAGCTACCAGACTGCTCCACCCCGCGACAAAGCTGGGGCGGAAGTATACGACCGAACCCCGACGGGGTCAATGTAACCTTCCACCTGCAAGAAAGCCCGCAACAGCGGGCTCTCCTGACTAATTGGTACCGAGAAGGGGACTCGAACCCCTACACCCTATGGGCACAACCACCTCAAGGTTGCGTGTCTACCAATTCCACCACCTCGGCAATACTACGTTTGAAACCCTTCTTACTTCTGCTCTTGAGCTGGAGGCACGTCAGTCGCTGGAGTAGCCGACTTTTGCTCTTGAAGCACCGGGACATCATCAGAAGCCGGTTGTTGCTTTGGAACTTCCAACACTGCCGGGTTTGGCAAACCTACTTGAGTCAGCTGGTGAGCTTTCTCTTTAGCAAAGTAACCTAACCCTAAGCTGGTTATGAAGAAACCTGCGGCAAGTATAGCAGTAAACTTACTAAGAAAGGTAGAGGAACCTTGGCTTCCGAACACAGTATTTGAAGCACCTGCTCCGAAAGACGCGCCAGCGTCCGCACCTTTACCCTGCTGCAGCAAAACCAGAGCTACTACGCCCAATGCACCCAGCAGATGAAAAACGACTACGACTGTTTCCAGCATTTTTTCAGTTTCCCGCGGCGCGAATAATCGCACCGAACTCATCTGCATTCAGGGAAGCCCCACCAATGAGGCCCCCATCGATATCCGGCATGCCGAACAGTTCGACCGCATTGGCCGCCTTCACGCTGCCGCCGTATAGAAGCCGCACACCTTGTGCAACCTCAGAATTCTCTGCCGCCAACTGCGCGCGAATGGCTGCATGCACATCCTGCGCCTGTTGTGGCGAAGCAGTCAGCCCGGTGCCAATGGCCCAGACCGGCTCGTAAGCGATCACTGCCTTGGCAAACACACCGACACCCAACTCATCGATGATGCTGCCCAGTTGCTGCGAGACCACTTCAAGGGTTTTCCCGGCTTCACGCTGCTCAAGGGTTTCCCCTATGCACAACACCGGAACCAGACCACTTGCCTGTGCCGCTGCAAACTTGCGAATCAGCACTCCGTCCTGCTCACCCATCAACTGGCGGCGCTCGGAATGCCCGACAAGCACCAGGGAACAACCTGCATCCACCAACTGACTAGGCGAGACCTCACCGGTCAGTGCACCTTGTCCGGACTCCACCGCAGAATTCTGCGCGCCGACCGAAATCGACTTTCCTTTCAAGCCCTCAACCACTTGGCTGATATGCAACAAAGGCGGGAATACCGCTACTTCAACACCGCTCGGCAAGGCCAAGTCACGTAGGCCGTTGATCAGCTCAGCGACGCTGGCGCGGGTACCGTGCATCTTCCAGTTACCAGCTACCATAGGGCGACGCATGCTGTACCTCGTCGGTCAAAGTGGGCGCAGATGTTACCCAACACAATCGAGGCTGGCAAGCCGAATTCAGGCAGAAACTTCAGTAACCAGTTTTGCCAGCTCTTCGGCGTAGCCGCGAACCAGGGTTTCGTCTTCGCCTTCGACCATGACACGCACCAGCGGCTCGGTCCCGGACTTGCGCAACAGCACGCGTCCGCGACCCGCCATGGCCTGGGTGACACGCTCGCTGGCTTCCTTGACCGAGGCATGCTCGAGCGGGTTTGCACCACCACCGAAACGCACATTGATCAATACCTGAGGGCACTTGCGTAACGCCTGACGAGCCTCTGCCAACCCTTGCGAACGAGTCTTCAACGCCATCAACACCTGCAACGCGGCAATGATCGCATCACCGGTCGTGGTGTGATGGAAGCAAACGATATGCCCCGAGTTCTCGCCACCGACCAGCCAGTTGCGCTCCAGCAGGTCCGCGATCACATAACGGTCACCGACGTTGGCGCGCACAAAGGGAATCGCCAGGTCCGCGAGGGCGAGCTCCAACCCCAGGTTACTCATCAACGTACCGACTACACCGCCCTGCAGCTTGTCCTGTTCATGCAGATCGCGAGCGATGATAAACAGCAGCTCGTCGCCATCGACGATGGCACCGGTGTGATCAACCATCAACACCCGATCGCCGTCACCATCAAATGCGATACCCAGGTCGGCATGCTCGGCCAATACGGCAGCCTGCAATTGGTCCATGTGGGTTGAACCGCAGTTGTCGTTGATGTTCAGGCCATTGGGGTGCGCGGACAGAACCACGACCTCGGCACCCAGCTCGCGAAATACGCTTGGCGCCACCTTGTACGTCGCACCATGGGCGCAATCGATGACGATTTTCAGACCGGAGAAGCTGGTGCCGGTTGGCACGCTGCTCTTGCAGAATTCTATATAGCGACCAGAGGCATCGTTGATTCGCGAGACTTTGCCGATCTTGCTCGACTCAACCACGGTCATCGGGGTGTCGAGCAACTCTTCGATCATGTGCTCGATCTCATCGGGAAGCTTGGTGCCCTTCCCGGAGAAAAACTTGATGCCATTGTCGTCATGGGGATTGTGCGAAGCACTGATCACGATGCCGGCTTCGGCATGAAAGGTACGCGTCAGGTAGGCGATGGCCGGCGTCGGCATCGGGCCCAGGAGCATCACGTCAGCACCCGCCGACGTCAGCCCGGCCTCGAGCGCCGATTCGAACATGTACCCGGAAATCCGCGTGTCCTTGCCGACCAGCACCTTGCACGCCCCCATCTTGCGGAACGCCATGCCGGCAGCCCAGCCCAGCTTGAGCATGAAGTCAGGAGTGATCGGATAAACGCCGACCCGACCGCGAATGCCGTCGGTGCCAAAATATTTCTTTGTCATGAGTACTCCATAATTCTTATTCGGCTGATTGCACTGCAGTGATCATTTTCACCACATCAACTGTTTCAGCTACGTCATGGACACGCAATATACGCGCGCCCTTGTGCGTTGCCAGCGCCGCCAGGGCAAGACCGCCATACAGGCGCTCACCGACAGGGCGACTCAACGCTTGACCGATCATGCTCTTTCGCGACACCCCAACCAACAACGGGCGCCCCAAGGCATGCAAGGCTTCCATATGCTTGAACAAGCTTAGATTGTGCTGCAGATTTTTTGCGAACCCAAAACCTGGATCAAGAATGATCCGCTCAGCTGGAATCCCCACCGTCGCACATTGAGCCATGCGCTCGCCCAGAAACTCGCCCACCTCTTGGGTGACATCCTGGTAGTGCGGGTTGTCCTGCATGTCACCCGGCTCACCGAGCATATGCATCAGGCAAACGGGCAAGCCGGTCGCCGCCGCCGCATCCAGGGCACCCTCGCGGCGCAAGGAACGCACGTCATTGATCAGGCCGGCACCCAGCCGCGCCGATTCGCGCATGACCGCGGGCGTGGAGGTATCGACCGAGATGATTACATCCAGCTCACGGTTAATCATTTCGACGATTGGCGCCACGCGCTCGAGCTCTTCGAGCGGTGAAACCGCCCTGGCCCCCGGGCGAGTGGATTCGCCGCCGACATCGATCAAGGTGGCGCCCGCCGCGAACATGGCTTGCGCATGGCGCAACGCCGCATCGAGCTGGCTGAATTTGCCACCATCGGAGAACGAATCGGGAGTGACATTGAGAATGCCCATGACATGCGTCTGGGACAAATCAAGAACCCGGTTGCCGCAAGGCAACCGGGTCGAGGACTGAACAAAAGTCATTTCAAACCTTAAACGTCAGCAGCGGGACCGCCGATAGGTGTTTCTGGACGCTCGCCCTGCACCGCCGGAGGCGTACCGGAGGTACCCGTGCCACCCGACCAGTCGCGAGGCTCGCGAGGCGTGCGCCCCGCCATGATGTCGTCGATCTGCTCGGCATCGATGGTTTCATACTTCATCAGGGCATCGGCCATGGCGTCGAGCTTGTCACGGTTGTCCGTGAGGATCTGCTTGGCGGTGCCGTAGCACTGGTCGATGATACTGCGCACTTCCGAGTCGATCAGCTTGGCTGTCTCACCGGAGAAACTTGCATTCTGGCCACCGCCGCCGCGACCGAGGAACACTTCGCCTTCCTCTTCAGCGTACATCAGCGGACCGAGTTTTTCGGAAAGCCCCCACTTGGTCACCATGTTCCGTGCAATCTGGCTGGCACGCATGATGTCGTTGGACGCACCGGTGGTGACGCCATCGAAGCCCAGGGTCATTTCCTCAGCAATACGGCCACCGTACAGCGAGCAGATCTGGCTGATCAGCGCACGCTTGGACAGGCTGTAGCGATCTTCTTCCGGCAGGAACATGGTCACGCCCAGCGCACGACCGCGCGGAATGATCGAGACCTTGTAAACCGGGTCATGCTCAGGCACGACGCGACCCACAATGGCGTGGCCAGCTTCGTGATAAGCGGTGTTCTGCTTTTCTTTCTCGGACATGACCATGGATTTGCGCTCGGCGCCCATCATGATCTTGTCCTTGGCCAGTTCGAACTCTTTCATTTCGACGATGCGCTTGCCGGCACGGGCGGCGAACAACGACGCCTCGTTGACCAGGTTGGCCAGGTCGGCACCGGAGAAACCCGGGGTACCACGCGCGATCACTGCCGGAGCGACGTCATCGCCCATTGGCACCTTGCGCATGTGGACCTTGAGAATCTGTTCGCGACCACGGATATCCGGCAGACCGACCACGACCTGACGGTCGAAACGACCCGGACGCAGCAGCGCAGGGTCCAACACGTCAGGACGGTTGGTCGCGGCAATCACGATGATGCCGTCGTTCATTTCGAAGCCGTCCATCTCCACCAGCAACTGGTTGAGAGTCTGCTCGCGTTCGTCGTGACCACCGCCCATGCCGGCACCACGGTGGCGACCGACGGCGTCGATTTCATCGATGAAGATGATGCACGGAGCATGTTTCTTGGCTTGTTCGAACATGTCGCGAACACGGCTTGCACCGACACCGACGAACATCTCGACGAAATCGGAACCGGAAATGGTGAAGAAAGGTACCTTGGCCTCGCCGGCAATCGCCTTGGCCAGCAAGGTCTTACCGGTACCCGGAGGACCGACCATCAACACGCCGCGAGGAATGCGGCCGCCCAGGCGCTGGAACTTGCCCGGGTCACGCAGGAACTCGACCAGCTCACCGACTTCTTCCTTGGCTTCGTCGCAACCGGCAACGTCTGCCAGGGTGGTTTTCACCTGGTCTTCGGAGAGCAGGCGCGCCTTGCTCTTGCCAAAGCTCATCGGCCCGCCCTTGCCACCGGCGCCGCCCTGCATCTGGCGCATGAAGAACATGAACACGGCGATGATCACCAGGATCGGGAAGCTCGCGACCAGGAGCTGGGTCCAGATGCTTTGCTGTTCAGGCTGCTTGCCTTCGACCACCACGTGGTTATCCACCAGGTCGCCGATCAGGCCGTTGTCCTGGATTGCCGGACGAATGGTCTTGAAGCTGTCGCCATCGTTGCGCTTGCCGGTAATCACGTAGCCATCAACCGCCACGCGCTCGACCTTGCCATCCTTGACCTGCTGGATGAAGTCGGAATAGTTGAGGGTCTGCGGCTCGTTAGGGCTGGAGAAGTTGTTCATCACTGTCACCAGGACTGCCGCGATGATCAACCACAGGATCAGATTCTTTGCCATATCGTTCAATTAACTACCCTCTGAAGCAAGCGCCGCTGTTGGCGCGCGCTTCGCATGATATTCACCGGCCTAACTTACTACATTACCTACAACTCTGGCAGGCGCCGTCTGTAACCCTTTGTGAAACACTTCCTACACAATATTCGTTATTTCCCACAGGGCGAAATACGAAATTCCTATTGCCCTGCAAAAAAACCGCGCTTTATTCACTCCGGCCGCGGTAGCCCCAGGCCAGCATGTATTGCTCACGGGAACTGCCTCGGGAAGAGTCCGGCTTGATCATCTGGACCTTGTCGAATTTCTGACGAGCGTCCTTCACGTAAGCGTCAAACCCTTCACCCTGGAAAACCTTGATCACGAAATTACCACCCGGCTTGAGTATCCGAGCCGCCAGATCAAGCGCCAGCTCGCAAAGAAACATGGCTTTGGGCATATCTACGGCAGGCGTACCACTCATATTGGGGGCCATATCGGAAATCACAAGGTCCACCGGCGAATTACCGACGGCGTCCAGGATCTGAGCTAGCACTTCGTCCTGGGTGAAATCCCCCTGGATGAAAGTCACGTCCGGAATGCTGTCCATTTCCAGGATATCCGAGGCGATCAGGCGCCCCTGACCACCGATCAGCCGGCTGGTGACCTGCGACCAGCCACCAGGCGCCGCGCCCAGGTCAACAACGGTCATGCCCGGACGGATCAGCTTGTATTTCTCCTGGACCTCCAGAAGCTTGTAACTCGCACGCGAGCGGTAGCCATCCTTCTGCGCCTGCTTCACATAGGGGTCATTGACATGTCTTTTCAGCCAACCAAGGCTTGTCTTGGAACGCGCCATTGGGCACCTCGATGATAAGGGTCGTGATTAGTTGGGCGGATCCACGAACCCTCGGGTAAAATGGCCGCCATTTTACAGAATCCAGACGAAAGGGTCAGATTATGCCGCTCACTCAAGAGCAGAAGAAACAGTACAAATCCATTGGCCACCATCTGAAACCAGTTTTGATTGTGGCTGACAACGGTTTGACTGAAGGTGTGTTAGCCGAATTTGAACGCGCATTGGCGGATCACGAGCTGATCAAGATCAAGCTCAATATCCTCGATCGCGAATCGCGCCTGGCATCCATTGCCGAGCTGTGCAAGGTTGGCAAAGCGGATCTAGTACAGGTCATCGGCAAGATGGCACTGATTTACCGCAAGAACTTCAGCGTCAACAAGCAGCTGTCGAACGTCCATCGCTTCAAGTGATGACAAGGGTCAAGGGTGTGCTTCGCGCACCCTGCCACTCCATCCGGGCACCGGCTGCATAATCAGCACCAGCCCCGAGAACCCCAAGACCAGATAGCTGAACACCTGCCAGCGCTGCGCATCCGGCCAGCCGATAGGCACGGCCACAAACATCGCACAGGCGCACAACGCGACCAGCAGCACCTGCCCACGAAAATCCCGCCATAGACTGGCAAGGCCATTAGCCTGTACCAGCACCAAAGCCTGAAAGATCACGCACACGGCGGCAAACCCCACCACCACAGTCTCGAACATGCCGGCGATCTCATCGATCAGCAACGGTGCCAGGCCAATTCGACCCAACACCGGCTGCAAACCGAGATGCACCAGCCACAGACCGCCGACCCACAACATCTGGGCCAGTTGCCAGAGCATGGCGCCCGCATTCAGCGGGCGCCTTGCTTCAGATGTGACGGACTTCGACAATCTCGTACTCGATAACGCCACCAGGCGTTTTGACGACGACCACATCACCCTCTTCCTTGCCGATCAAGGCTCGAGCCAAGGGTGAACCGACCGAAATCTTGCCGAGTTTGAAGTCAGCCTCATCCTCACCCACGATGTGGTAAGTGACGCTTTCATCAGTCTCGACGTTGGCGATTTCGACGGTGGTGCCGAAGATAACCTTGCCAGTGTGAGGAATGGTCGTGACGTCAATGATGACCTGATTCTGAATCCGGCCTTCGATGTCACGAATCCGCGCCTCGACCATACCCTGCTGCTCGCGAGCGGCGTGGTATTCGGCGTTTTCCTTCAAGTCACCCAACTCACGGGCCGTACCGATGTCCTGGCTGAGCTTTGGACGGACGACTTTGGTCAGGTGAGCGTGCTCTTCCTCCAGGGCGCGAGCGCCCTGAACGGTCATCGGGTACTTCGTTATGCTCATGCCTTCAATCCTGCGTGTAGATCCTGCAAGCGGCGTACGGTCTTCTCGGGACCGAACTTCAGCGCTTCGCAGATCGCTTCGCCAGCAGCAATGGTGGTGGTGCAGTAAATCTTGTGCTGCAGGGCATTGCGACGAATGGAATAGGAGTCAGCGATCGACTGACGGCCTTCGGTGGTGTTGATGATCAAGGTGACTTCGTCATTCTTGATCATGTCGACTACGTGCGGACGCCCTTCGGTCACCTTGTTCACGCGGCGCACTTTCAGGCCTGCGGCTTCGATCAGCTTGGCAGTACCGGCAGTGGCAACCACTTCAAAGCCCAAGTTGATCAGATCACGGGCCACGCCTGCAACCAGTGGCTTGTCGTCATCGCGCACGCTGATGAATGCAGTACCGCCGGTCGGCAGCACTTCGCTGGCACCCATCTGGGCCTTGGCGAATGCTTCACCGAAGGTGTCGCCCACGCCCATCACTTCGCCGGTCGACTTCATTTCCGGGCCGAGGATCGGGTCGACGCCAGGGAATTTGGCGAACGGGAACACCGCTTCTTTCACGCTGTAGAAGTTCGGGATAATTTCCTTGGTGAAACCCAGCTCCTGCAGGGTTTTACCGGCCATCACGCGTGCTGCGATCATCGCCAGGGAAACGCCGATGCACTTGGACACGAACGGTACGGTACGCGAAGCGCGCGGGTTGACTTCGATGACGTAGATGTCTTCGCCTTGCAGTGCCAACTGAACGTTCATCAGGCCGACCACGCCCAGTTCCAGGGCCATTTTCTTGACCTGTTCGCGCATTTCGTCCTGGATGTGCGCCGGCAGCGAGTACGGCGGCAGCGAGCATGCGGAGTCACCGGAGTGAACGCCGGCCTGCTCGATGTGCTGCATGATCGCGCCGATCACTACGTCCTTGCCGTCGCAGACCGCGTCCACGTCCATTTCGATGGCGCAGTTGAGGAAGTGGTCCAGCAGCACCGGGCTGTCGTTGGACACTTGAACCGCTTCACGCAGGTAGCGCTTGAGTTCTTCTTCTTCGTAGACGATTTCCATCGCACGACCGCCCAGTACATAGGACGGGCGCACCACCAGCGGATAACCGATCTTGCTGGCTGCACGAATCGCTTCGTCTTCGCTGCGCACGGTGGCGTTTGGCGGCTGACGCAGGTTCAGGCGCTGGACCATTTGCTGGAAGCGCTCGCGGTCTTCGGCACGGTCGATGGCGTCAGGGCTGGTGCCGATGATCGGCACGCCAGCAGCTTCCAGGGCACGGGCCAGTTTCAGCGGGGTCTGGCCGCCGTACTGGACGATCACGCCTTTTGGCTTCTCGACGCGGACGATTTCCAGCACGTCTTCCAGGGTCACTGGCTCGAAGTACAGGCGATCGGAGGTGTCGTAGTCGGTGGAAACGGTTTCCGGGTTGCAGTTGACCATGATGGTCTCGTAACCGTCATCGCGCAGGGCCAGTGCCGCGTGTACGCAGCAGTAGTCGAACTCGATGCCCTGGCCGATACGGTTAGGACCGCCACCCAGGATCATGATCTTGTCGCGGCCCGACGGCGCGGCTTCGCACTCTTCTTCGTACGTGGAGTACAGGTACGCGGTATCGGTGGCGAACTCGGCGGCGCAGGTGTCGACGCGCTTGTAGACCGGGAAGATTTCCAGCTTGTGGCGGTGGGCACGCAGGCTCTTCTCGGTCACACCCAGCAGCTTGGCCAGGCGCATGTCGGAGAAGCCCTTGCGCTTGAGGCGGAACATCAGGTCACGGTCGATGCTGGTCAGACCCAGGGTCTTGACCTTCTCTTCGTCCTTGATCAGGTCTTCCATCTGCACCAGGAACCAAGGATCGATCATGGTCATGCCGAAGATGTCTTCAACGCTCATGCCAGCGCGCATGGCGTCCGCCACGTACCAGATTCGCTCGGCGCCCGGCACGGTCAGTTCGCGCTTGAGGATGCTCATGCTTTCCGGGTTGCGCAGGTCAACCTTCTCGTCCAGACCGCAGACACCGACTTCCAGGCCGCGCAGGGCTTTCTGCAGGGATTCCTGGAAGGTGCGGCCGATGGCCATGACTTCACCCACCGACTTCATCTGAGTGGTCAGGCGCGCATCAGCCTTGGAGAACTTCTCGAAGGCGAAACGTGGCAGCTTGGTCACGACGTAGTCGATGGACGGTTCGAAGGACGCCGGGGTCTTGCCGCCGGTGATGTCGTTCGACAATTCGTCCAGGGTGTAGCCCACAGCCAGCTTGGCCGCGACCTTGGCGATCGGGAAACCGGTGGCCTTCGAGGCAAGTGCCGAGGAACGGGATACACGCGGGTTCATTTCGATCACGACCATGCGGCCGGTGTTCGGGCAGATACCGAACTGAACGTTCGAACCGCCGGTTTCCACGCCGATCTCACGCAGTACCGCCAGGGAGGCGTTACGCAGGATCTGGTATTCCTTGTCGGTCAGGGTCTGTGCCGGCGCCACGGTGATCGAGTCACCGGTGTGCACGCCCATCGGGTCAAAGTTTTCGATAGAGCAGACGATGATGCAGTTGTCCTTTTTGTCGCGGACAACTTCCATTTCATATTCTTTCCAACCGATCAGCGATTCGTCGATCAGCAGCTCTTTGGTTGGAGACAGGTCCAGGCCGCGGGCGCAGATTTCTTCGAACTCTTCACGGTTGTACGCGATACCGCCACCGGTGCCACCCATGGTGAAGGACGGACGGATGATGCACGGGAAGCCCAGCTTCTCGAGGACCGCATTGGCCTCTTCCATGCTGTGGGCGATGCCGGAACGCGGGCACGCCAGGCCGATGGATTTCATCGCCTTGTCGAAACGCGAACGGTCTTCAGCCTTGTCGATGGTGTCGGCGTTGGCACCGATCATTTCTACGCCGAACTTCTCCAGGACGCCTTCGCGCTCCAGGTCCAGGGCGCAGTTCAGGGCGGTCTGGCCGCCCATGGTCGGCAGCAGCGCGTCCGGACGCTCTTTCTCGATGATCTTGGCAACGGTCTGCCACTTGATCGGCTCGATGTAGGTGGCGTCGGCCATGGCCGGGTCGGTCATGATGGTGGCCGGGTTGGAGTTCACCAGGATGACGCGGTAGCCCTCTTCGCGCAGGGCTTTGCAGGCCTGGGCGCCGGAGTAGTCGAATTCGCAGGCCTGGCCGATCACAATCGGGCCAGCGCCGAGAATCAGGATGCTTTTAATGTCTGTACGTTTTGGCATGGGTTTGTCACTCAAATCCGCAGGTCAGTCGGCAAGCCGTCTTGATCAATCTGTGAAGACTTGAAGGGGTCGCCGATATCGGGACCACCCTCAAGCTTTGCAACATCAGGGCGAGCGATCAGCGTCGCTTGGCCATCTCGTTGATGAAGCGATCGAACAGAGGTGCTACGTCGTTCGGGCCAGGGCTGGCTTCAGGGTGACCCTGGAAGCTGAAGGCGCTCTTGTCGGTACGCTCGATACCTTGCAGGGTGCCGTCGAACAGCGATTTGTGAATCGCGCGAACGTTGGCAGGCAGGGTTGCTTCGTCTACCGCAAAACCGTGGTTCTGGCTGGTGATCATCACCACGCCGCTGTCCAGATCCTGGACCGGGTGGTTGGCACCGTGGTGGCCGTGACCCATTTTCAGGGTCTTGGCGCCGGAGGCCAGGGCCAGCAGCTGGTGACCGAGGCAGATACCGAACACCGGGATCTCGGTTTCCAGCACGTCCTTGATCGCTTGGATCGCGTAGTCGCAAGGCTCGGGATCGCCAGGGCCGTTGGACAGGAACACGCCGTCCGGCTTCAGGGCCAGCACTTCGGCGGCTGGAGTTTGTGCAGGCACCACGGTCACGCGGCAACCGCGCTCGACCAGCATGCGCAGGATGTTCACCTTGACGCCGTAGTCGTAGGCCACCACGTGGTACGGCAGTTCGGAGGCTTCGATGGTCGCGTGGCTGTCGGTCTTCAGATCCCAGACAGTCGAACGCCACTCGTACTTCTCTTTGGTACTGACGACTTTCGCCAGGTCCATGCCCTTGAGGCCAGGGAAGCCCTGGGCGGCGGCGATGGCGGCTTCTTCGGAAATGTTGTCACCGGCCATGATGCAGCCGTTCTGCGCACCTTTTTCACGCAGGATGCGCGTCAGGCGGCGGGTGTCGATACCGGCGATGGCCACAACGTTGTTGGCCTTCAGGTAGTCCGACAGGGACATCGTGTTACGCCAGTTGCTCGCCACCAGCGGCAGGTCACGGATGACCAGGCCAGCAGACCAGACGCGGTTGGACTCGGCGTCTTCCGGCGTGGTGCCGGTATTGCCGATGTGCGGGTAAGTCAGGGTAACGATCTGTTGGGCGTAGGAAGGATCGGTAAGGATTTCCTGATAGCCGGTCATTGCGGTGTTGAACACCACCTCACCAACGGTTTGACCGTCGGCTCCAATGGCTTCGCCGCGAAAAATGCTGCCATCAGCAAGGGCGAGTATGGCTGGCTTAGTCAAGAAGACCTCCCGTAAATAAAGCCTGAAAGGGCGATCGCAGGTTGTAAAAAAGCGGAGTGACGTATGGACACGTCACCCCGCTTCTTCACTGAATTATTCTGCGCGCTTTTAGTGGACACACTAAAGCTGTAGCTTACAGAAAAAGGCATTTTTGGTCTACCGCCAATGAGCCTTAAAGGCTGGAGAATGCGACAGGTCGTCGCTTGGCGGGGTAAAACCGGGCTCAAACGCTGTGCGCGAGCCCGATTTCGGGTGCATCTTAACGCAGGTCGAGCACGTCTTGCATGTCATAAAGACCCGCTTCACGCCCGTCGAGCCACAAAGCAGCGCGCACCGCGCCCTTGGCGAAGGTCATGCGACTGGAGGCCTTGTGAGTGATCTCGACACGCTCACCGTCGGCGGCGAACAACACAGTGTGATCACCCACGATGTCGCCAGCGCGCACCGTGGCAAAACCGATGGTCTCGCGCTCGCGAGCACCGGTCTGGCCCTCACGTCCATAAACCGCGACTTTCTTCAGGTCGCGACCCAGGGCATCGGCAATCACCTCACCCATGCGCACGGCCGTACCTGACGGCGCATCGACCTTATGCCGATGGTGAGCTTCGGTGATCTCGATATCGACATCATCACCCAGCACCCGGGCAGCGGTATCGAGCAGCTTCAGGCAAAGGTTTACACCGACGCTGAAATTGGCCGCGAAGACGATCGGAATATCCTTGCCCGCCTCTGCCAGCAACTGCTTCTCTTCAACACTGAAGCCGGTTGTGCCAATGATCATCGCCTTGTTGTGCTTGCGGCAGAAGGCGAGGTTTTTCAGGGTCACCGTCGGATGAGTGAAGTCGATCAGTACGTCGAACTCATCGACCACGCGATCCAGGTCACCCGACAGTGGCACGCCGATGCGACCGATAGCCGCCAGCTCGCCGGCGTCCGCGCCGACCAGCGTACTGTCAGGACGATCCACCGCTGCCGTCAGGCCAGCACCTGGTGCTTGCTGCACGGCTTCGATCAGGGTCTTGCCCATGCGCCCGGCGGCGCCCATCACAGCTATACGTCGCATGCCTGTCTCCTTACAAATCGCCGAAGAAGCGCTTCACGCCTTCGAACCAGCCCGTGGTTTTCGGGGAATGACTGTTGTCGTCCGCCAGGGAGCTGCGGAACTCTTCGAGCAGTTCACGCTGGCGACGGCTCAGGTTGACCGGCGTCTCGACTGCCACACGGCACATCAAGTCACCCGCACCGCCGCCACGCACAGGCGCAACGCCCTTGCCACGCACGCGGAACTGCTTGCCGGTCTGAGTCCCCTCAGGGATTTTCAGCTTGACCCGACCATCGAGGGTAGGAATCTCCAGCTCGCCACCCAGCGCCGCATCGACGAAGCTGATGGGCACTTCACAGAACAGATGCTTGCCGTCACGCTGGAAAATCGAGTGCTCGCGCACGTTGATCACCACGTACAGATCGCCGGTTGGCCCGCCCTGGGCACCCGCCTCGCCCTCGCCCGACAGGCGAATGCGGTCACCGGTATCGACACCGGCCGGCACTTTGACCGACAGGGTCTTGTACTCTTCGACACGACCTTCGCCATGGCAGGAATCGCAAGGATCGGAAATGATCTTGCCCTGCCCGTGGCAACGTGGACAGGTTTGCTGCACCGAGAAGAACCCTTGCTGCATGCGTACCTGGCCGATACCGCCACAAGTCGGGCAGGTCACCGGCGAAGAGCCTTTCTTGGCACCCGAGCCGTCGCACGGCTTGCAGTTGACCAGTGTCGGAACGCGGATATTCACGCTGGTGCCACGCACCGCTTCTTCCAGGTTCAGCTCCAGGGTGTAACGCAGGTCGCTGCCTCGCTGGGCACCACCGCGGGAACCACCGCGACCGCCACCGAAGAAGTCGCTGAAGACATCACCAAAGATGTCCGAGAAGTTCTGGCCACCGAAACCGGCGCCGCCGCCACCCATGCTCGGGTCGACACCGGCATGACCGTACTGGTCATAGGCCGCACGCTTGCTGGAATCGGAGAGCACTTCGTAGGCCTCGTTGGCCTCCTTGAACATCTCTTCCGATGCCTTGTCATCAGGATTACGGTCCGGGTGGTGCTTCATCGCCAGGCGACGGTAGGCCTTCTTCAGGTCCGACTCGCTTGAACCTCGCTCAACACCCAATACTTCGTAATAGTCACGCTTTGCCATAAGTCTCTGCACTCTTGAGGACGTTCGACAAACCTCTCCTGAGCCTCGTCAAACTCGTTGAGCCCCAATACAGGCCCGGACCCAACTCACGTCAATTCAACGATCCTGGTCTTTGTTTCGATGTGGCACTTGCGGCTCGGAAAGCAGGAGCATTCCCGGCCATGCCTGCAACATCCGACCGCAGTCGCATGCTGTAAAAATTCGCGTATTCCAGACACGCCAACGCGGGAGCAAGCTCCCGCGCGGCGACATCCTACCAGTCACCGCCGCAAGGCAGTCAACCGGGCGACCAACAACTTACTTGTGGTCTTTTACTTCTTCGAACTCAGCGTCGACAACGTCGTCAGCCTTTTGCGCCTTGTCGTCGTGCGGTGCCGCGCCTTCAGCAGGCTGAGCCTGTTCGGCGTACATCTTCTGCGCCACTGGAGCGGAGACTTTCGACAGCTCTTCAACCTTGGCTTCGATAGCAGCCTTGTCGTCGCCTTTTACAGCGGCTTCCAGGGCAACCACGGCAGCTTCGATCGCAGTCTTCTCTTCAGCGCTTACCTTGTCGCCAGCGTCAGCGACCATTTTGCGCGTCGAGTGAACCAGTGCGTCACCCTGGTTACGGGCAGCGGCCAGCTCTTCGAACTTGCGGTCTTCCTCGGCATTGGCCTCGGCGTCACGCACCATGCGCTCGATCTCTTCATCGGACAGGCCGGAGTTGGCCTTGATCACGATCGACTGAGTCTTGCCGGTGGCCTTGTCCTTGGCGCCTACGTGCAGGATGCCGTTGGCGTCGATGTCGAAGGTCACTTCGATTTGTGGCACGCCACGTGGTGCTGGTGGAATCTCGGCCAGGTCGAACTTGCCCAGGGACTTGTTCTGTGCAGCCTGCTTACGCTCACCTTGCAGCACGTGAATGGTCACGGCGCCCTGGTTGTCGTCGGCGGTCGAGAACACTTGCGATTTCTTGGTAGGAATCGTGGTGTTTTTCTCGATCAGCGCAGTCATCACGCCACCCATGGTTTCGATACCCAGGGTCAGCGGGCTGACGTCCAGCAGCAGAACGTCTTTAACGTCACCGGCCAGTACCGCACCCTGGATGGCAGCACCCATGGCGACAGCTTCGTCCGGGTTCACGTCTTTACGTGCTTCTTTACCGAAGAACTCGGTCACCAGCTTCTGAACCAGTGGCATACGGGTCTGACCGCCGACCAGGATCACGTCGTTGATCGCGCCAACGTCGATACCGGAGTCTTTCAGCGCAATGCGGCAAGGCTCGATGGTGCGTTGAACCAGGTCTTCAACCAGCGCTTCCAGCTTGGCGCGGGAGATCTTCACGTTCAGGTGCTTAGGACCGGTAGCGTCTGCAGTGATGTACGGCAGGTTGACGTCGGTCGACTGAGCGGAAGACAGCTCGATCTTGGCTTTTTCAGCGGCTTCTTTCAGGCGCTGCATCGCCAGCGGATCACCCTTGAGGTTCATGCCGCTTTCTTTCTTGAATTCGTCGACGAGGTAGTCGATCAGACGAATGTCGAAGTCCTCACCACCCAGGAAGGTGTCGCCGTTGGTGGCCAACACTTCGAACTGGTGCTCGCCATCGACTTCAGCGATCTCGATCACGGAAACGTCGAAAGTACCGCCACCCAGGTCATAAACGATCACGGTGTGATCGCCCTTGGCCTTGTCCATACCGTAAGCCAGAGCAGCCGCGGTTGGTTCGTTGATGATACGTTTTACGTCCAGGCCCGCGATGCGGCCGGCGTCCTTGGTCGCCTGACGCTGGCTGTCGTTGAAGTAGGCCGGAACGGTGATCACCGCTTCGGTCACTGGCTCGCCGAGGTAGTCTTCGGCGGTCTTCTTCATTTTCTTGAGGATTTCAGCCGAGATTTGTGGCGGCGCCATCTTCTGGCCGTTCACTTCAACCCAGGCGTCACCGTTGTCAGCCTTGGCGATCTTGTACGGAACCATCTTGATGTCTTTCTGCACGACTTCTTCGTCGAACTTGCGACCGATCAGACGCTTCACGGCGTACAGGGTGTTATGCGGGTTGGTCACAGCCTGACGCTTGGCGGACTGGCCGACCAGGATTTCGCCATCGTTGGCGTAAGCGATGATCGACGGCGTGGTACGCGCGCCTTCGGCGTTTTCAATAACTTTGGCTACGCCGTTTTCAAGCACGGAGACGCAGGAGTTGGTGGTCCCCAGGTCGATACCGATAATTTTGCCCATGTTCACTCTCCCGAAACTTTTGGATTTGGTTGCCGCAGCAGTGGTGGCTAACTGCGGTAGCACTTAAACGCTTGACTTCTAAATGGGGGCCTTGCGGCTAATTTCAAGCCTGCTCGTCAATAGAAGGCGAAACTGGCGCCGGAGCCTTGCTGACCACGACCATCGCCGGGCGCAGCAGGCGACCGTTAAGCTGGTAGCCCTTCTGGAACACCTTGAGCACGCTGTTTGGCTCGAGGTCAGCGCTTTCCTGCATGGCCATTGCCTGATGAAGAACGGCGTTGAACGGCTCGCCATGCGGATCGATCGCTTCCAGCTGATAACGCTTCAGGGTGTCCTGGAACATTTTCAGGGTCAGCTCGATGCCTTCACGCATCGGACGAATGCTTTCGTCATCCGGGCTGGACAACTCCAGGCCACGCTCCAGGCTGTCGATGATCGGCAGCAGGTCGCCGGCGAATTTTTCCAGCGCGAACTTGTGAGCTTTTTCAACATCCTGCTCGGCGCGACGGCGGACGTTCTGCAGATCGGCGGCCACACGCAAAGCCTGATCCTGCGCACCTGCCAGTTGCTCTTCGAGCACTTGTACACGAGCCGCCAGGTCATCACCCGAAGCCTGGGGAGCCTGATCGGCGTCTAGATTTTGCGTATCCACTGTCTGTTCGTCAGCCATAGAATTCTCCTTTCAATATCGTCCGCGAGCCTGACTCGCGCTTCTGTCCAGCTATATGGGGCCGCAAAATCCAGCTTCAAGGGGCTGATCAAACATTAACCCTACAAAAAACAGCTGCATTGTCATTCCTCTGCGCACTAAGGATTTCGTCGGATCAAGCAAATCGAGCTAACGAGGGGCATTGTCAGTCGCAAATAAAACACTGTATAAATAACCAGACCTAAAGCCTGGGAGCGGCCTTCATGCTGGTGCACCTGTCCGTACATAACTACGCCATCGTTGAACATCTCGATCTTGAACTCGATCGAGGCATGAGCGTGATCACAGGGGAAACCGGCGCCGGCAAGTCGATCATGCTCGACGCCCTGGGCCTGACCCTCGGCGATCGTGCCGACAGCGGCGTGGTCCGCCCCGGCGCAGACAAAGCCGACATCCTGGCAACCTTTGACCTGGCCGACATCCCGGAAGCCAGCGCCTGGCTCGCCGAACGCGACCTCGAGAACGACGGCCCGTGCATCCTGCGCCGAGTCATTACCGCCGAAGGACGCTCGCGCGGCTACATCAACGGCACCCCCTGCCCGCTGGGCGACCTCAAGGCCCTGGGCGAACTGCTGATCGACATCCATAGCCAGCATGAACACCAGTCCCTGCTCAAGACCGATACCCATCGCCGCCTGCTCGACGAATATGCCGGCGCCACGGACCTTGCCCGCCAGGTGCACCTGGCCGCCCAGCGTTGGCGCCAGACTCACCAGGAGCTTGAGCGACTGTCCAACTCCGGCGACGAGCAGCGCGCTCGCCATCAGTTGCTCAGCTACCAGCTTGAAGAGCTTGAAAACCTTGGCCTCGGCGACAACGAGCTGGAGCAACTGGAACAGGAACACAAGAACCTGACCAACGCAGAAACCTTGCTGGGTATCTGCCGGCAAGTGGTCGAACAATGTAGCGAGAGTGATTCGGGCAATGTCCTGAACGCCCTGACTGCAAGCCTTAATCGCCTGTCGAGCGTGAACAACTCGATTGGCGCGCTGGGCGAAGCCAGCAGCTTGCTGACCAGCGCACAGATCCAGGTTGAAGAAGCCGTGGGTGAGCTGAACCGCTTCCTGGATAACTTCGACGCAGACCCGGCGCGCCTTCAATACCTGGAAGAACGCCTCGATGCGATCTACACCATGGCCCGCAAGCACCGCATCCAGCCGAACGAGGTCGCAGAGATGCAGCAGCGGTTACTGGATGAAATCGAAACCCTGAACGCCAACGATGAATCCATCGAACGACTGAGTGATGAGCTGGCGTCTTATGCCCGTCATTATCAAGAGAAAGCTCGAGAGTTGAGCGACCTGCGCCACCAAGCCTCCAGCAGCCTGGCCAGCGCGGTGGAGCAGGAGATCCAGCGCCTGGGCATGCCCGGAGGGCGCTTTGCCATTGAGCTGCGACCGAACAACAGCAATGAATTGCTTCCGAACGGACTCGAACAGGTGGAACTGTTGGTTAGCGCCAACCCGGGGCAGCCCTTAAAAGCCCTGGCGAGGGTGGCATCGGGTGGCGAACTGTCGCGCATCAGCCTGGCGATCCAGGTGATCACCGCGCAAACGTCCCGGGTCCCGACCTTGGTGTTCGACGAAGTGGACGTCGGCATTGGCGGACCAACTGCGGAAATCGTCGGCCAACTGCTGCGCAGGCTCGGTGAACGCGGGCAGGTCCTGACGGTCACGCACCTGCCCCAAGTGGCCGCACAAGGGCATCAGCACCTGTTCGTGCACAAGGTCCGGGGCGAAGATGCCACTCGCACGGCCGTCTCCAAATTAAGCAAGAACGATCGTGTAGAAGAAGTGGCGCGAATGCTGGGTGGGATCGATCTCACCAAGGAATCCCTGGCTCACGCCAAGAAAATGGTCGTCACTGCAAAAATCTAAAACGAACCCTGTAGGAGCTGCCGAAGGCTGCGATCTTTTGACTTTGTCCATACAAACGCAAAGATCAAAGATCGCAGCCTTCGGCAGCTCCTAAAGAACCCTTTGCAAACCGCACAAGCGGCAGAAAGCACGAAGGCGACCCTTAGGTCGCCTCCGTTCGTTTCGCGAACCCTGGGTTCGCGCGACATGCTTACTTTTTCTTGCGCACGTACAACACAAGATTGTGATCAACCATCTCGAAACCGTACTTGTCGACGATGGCTTTCTGCAGGCGCTCGATTTCTTCGTCGAAGAATTCGATCACTTCGCTGGTTTCGACGTTGACCATATGGTCGTGATGCTTGCCGTCGTCCAGTTCGAAGACCGCATGGCCTCCGTCGAAGTTGTGCCGCACCACAAGTCCAGCCGCCTCGAACTGGGTCAGTACACGGTAAACCGTGGCCAGACCGACGTCCTCGCCAGCCTCCATCAATGCCTTATAGACATCCTCGGCACTCATGTGGCGCTGCTCGGCCGAGTCGAGCATTTGCAGAATCTTGACCCGTGGCAGGGTCACTTTGAGGCCGGCTTTGCGTAGTTCGCTATTTTCAACCATGGTCAGCTTTCTCGCGATGCTGCTTCGCAGCTTCTCTTAATGCGGGTATGATCGGCGTTTACGTTGTCCCAGCCAAGATAGTGGAAGTCGCCCACCGATGCAAAACACCAAGCTCTTGCTAACCAGTTTCACCTTTGTGGGACTGCTCGCACTCGCCGGTTGTTCATTCCCCGGGGTTTACAAAATCGACATCCAGCAGGGCAATGTCGTCACGCAGGACATGATAGACCAGTTACGCCCGGGAATGACCCGTAAGCAAGTAAGGTTTATCATGGGCAACCCCCTGCTGACCGATACGTTCCATGCCGATCGCTGGGATTATCTGTATAGCCTGCAACCGGGTGGTGGCGAACGCCAACAGGAACGCATTAGCGTTATCTTCAATTCAAATGACCAGCTTGTCAGCCTCTCTGGCGACTTCATGCCTGGCGTGAGCCGCGACGAAGCCATTCTGGGCAAGGACACTGGCACCACCGTGACTGCGCCGGCAGAGCAGGTCGAGCAGCCGAAACCGGAAAAACCGGTCAAGCCTGGCTCGTTGCTCGATCAGATCCAGAAGGAAGTGGACGGTGTCGAAACCGTGCCAGTCCCGACTCCAGAACCTCTGGAAACCTCGCCGCAATAATTTGCGACATAAAAAAACCCGGCATGTCCGGGTTTTTTTACGCCTGGCATTTACCCGACTTACTGATTCCGGGCCTTGGCCTCGGCAGCCTTCGCCGCACGCAGGCGACGCACTTCCTTTGGGTCCGCCAACAACGGCCGGTAGATCTCGATGCGATCACCTGATTGAACCAGACGACTGTCGGGATCGGCAATCACCTTGCCGAAGATCCCCACCGGACACTGCGACAGGTCCAGATCAGGAAAAGCCTGACGTATGCCGGACTTGAACAACGCGGCGCGAACGGTGGTTCCTGCCGGCACGCTCACCGGCAAGAGCAGCTGACGATCAACGGCGGCATAGACCACCTCGATCTCTATCATCGCCTCAACCATGCATTTGCTTGGCGCGCTGGCAGAACGCGTCCACCAGGGTATTCGCTGCCTGATTGAACAACGGCCCCAGGGTGGCGCGAATGATTGGCCCTGCATAATCAAACGACAGGTCCAGGCTGATCTTGCAGGCCTTCTCACCCAACGGCTTGAACACCCACACGCCATGCAACTGGGTGAACGGCCCCTCCTCGAGGTTCATCTCGATCGACTGGCCGGGCACCAGGGTGTTGCGCGTCACGAAATGCTGGCTGAGCCCGCCCTTGGCCACGCCAACGCTCGCGCGCATATGATCGGCAGAGCTTTCCAGCACTTCAGCTGAAGAGCACCAAGGCAGGAATTCCGGATAACGCGCCACGTCGTTGACCAGGTCATACAGCGCTTGCGCGGGGTACGGCAGCAACGCCGAACGTGAAATGTGTGTCGTCATGTCAGCGTCACTTCCAGAGCTGGGCGGCAAACACTATGAGAATGCCGATTGGCGCCACATAGCGCATCAAGAACAAGGACAGGGCAAACAACATCGGGTTTCGCATCGACAGCTCGTCACGCACTGCTTCACGCCCCATTACCCAGCCTGCAAATACCACGAAACACAATCCACCGAGCGGCAGCATGATCCGTGAGGTGAAGAAATCGATCACGCCAAAGAAGTCCAGGCCACCCGCCGCACCCCATTGATAGAGGTGAAACAGCCCGTCTTCGTTCACGAAAAACTTGGCTTGCTTCCAGATATTGAAGGAAAACACGGTACCCAGGCCGACAAACCAGCAGCTGAAGGCCAGCCAGAAGGTGACCCAGGTTCGACTGATTTTCGAGCGCTCCACCAGGTAAGCCACCATGGGTTCGAGCAAGGATATGGCCGAACTCCAGGCTGCAATCGCGACCAGTACGAAGAACACTACGCCCATCAACTGGCCAAACGCTACGTTGCCAAAGGCAAATGGCAGGCTGACAAACATCAGGCCAGGGCCTTCGCTCGGGTTCAACCCTCCGGCAAATACAATCGGAAACAGCGCCAGGCCAGCCACCAGGGACACAAAGGTATCCAGCAGCGCAACGCCAACGATGGTCCCGGAGATCGACGAATGCTTGGGCATGTAGGCGCCGTAGATCATGATCGAACCGACACCGACGCTCAGGGAAAAGAAAGCGTGCCCCATGGCCGGCAGCAAGCCGTCGAGGACTTTTTCCGGGTGGAAGTCGAACATGAAATGCACACCTTCCATGAAATGCCCGGTGGTCATGCTGTAGCCCAGCAACACAAGGATCATCACGAACAGCAACGGCATCATGATCCGCAGACTGCGTTCAAGCCCCGCGACCACGCCTTTTGCGATCACCACCGCAGACAGCAGCATAAAAATCGTGTGCCAAAGTGTCAGGCGCCAGGGATCGGCAATCACATTGCCAAAGTACGCCCCCACCTGATCAGGAGTCGCGCCCTGGAAGTCGCCACGGCCCATATCGATGATGTAATCCAGCGACCAGCCGCCGACGACACTGTAGAAAGACAGGATCAACAATGCCGTGATCATTCCGGCAAAAGCACCCCACGACCACTTTGTCGAATGCCCCGCTTCCAGCGCCAGCACCTTCAAGGCATTGGCCGGACTCTGCCGGGCACGCCGGCCAATCAGGGTTTCGGCGAGCATGACCGGCACACCGATCAAGGCGATACAGGCCAGGAACATCAGCACGAAGGCGCCGCCGCCGTAGACGCCAACCATGTAGGGGAATTTCCAGATACTACCCAGGCCCACGGCCGAACCGGTCGCGGCGAGTATGAAAACCCAACGGCTAGCCCAACTGCCGTGGACAGAAACCTTGTCTGTCGACATCTATATTACGACCAAGCGTTCAAAAAAGAGGCCGCATTGTCCGGGATTCAATCAACCTGCTCAAGCATGTAGCAATCCCGTAGCCGACTCGCGTGCAACTCCCTATAATGCCGCCCCTATGGCTAAACAGAAGAAACACCCAACAGGGACCATCGCGCAAAATAAAAAGGCGCGACACGATTACTTCATCGAACATCGGTTCGAGGCTGGTCTGGTCCTGGCCGGCTGGGAAGTAAAAAGTCTGCGGGCAAGCAAGTTGCAACTGGTTGACAGTTACGTACTGCTCAAGGATGGCGAAGCCTGGCTGCTCGGCAGTCATATCACGCCCCTGACGACCGCCAGCACCCACGTCATCGCCGATCCGGTGCGCACGCGAAAATTGCTGCTCAACCGGCGGGAGCTGGAAAAGCTCGCCGCTGCCGTGCAGCAAAAAGGCTACGCCTGCGTGTGCCTGTCCTGGTACTGGAGCAAGCACATGGTCAAGTGCGAAATTGCTCTGGGCAAGGGCAAGAAGGAATACGACAAGCGTGATACCGAGCGCGAACGCGACGCCGGACGCGAATTGCAGCGCGCGGTGCGCAACAAGGGCAAGGAAGATTAATTCCTTGCACTGATCGTTCCCACGCTCTGCGTGGGAACGATTACCAGCTGACTACATCCCCTTGCGCCGCTCCGCCCGAGCCACGCGCTGCACTTCCTGACGCACCTCCTCCAGCACCTCCTGTACATACAGAATGTGTCGACTGGAGACTTCCCGAGCCTGTTCCGCCCTGCCCTCGATAATTGCCTGATACAGCTCCCGATGCTGCGTTATCAGCATGTCGCGGGTCTCGGTGCGCTGTTTGTACATGCCGCCAATGTTCGTGACCACATTGCGCTTGAGCAGGTCGAACAACCCGCGAATGGTGTGCAAAAGCACCGCGTTATGACTGGCTTCGGCAATCGCCAGATGAAAATTTGCATCCGCCGCGCCCTCCTCCGCCCGACTGACTTCGTCGTGACGCGAATAGCAGTCCTGCAATTGATTGAACGCGGCAGCCAGTCGCTCGCGGTCAACGTCGGTGGCACGTAACGCTGCGTAATAGGCGCAGGACGCTTCCAGCGTGTGGCGAAACTCCAGCAGATCGCGCTGCGCTTCGGGGTTGCTTTCCAGCAGATGCAACAGCGGATCACTGAACGTCGTGCCCAGGGACTCCACCACATAATTGCCGCCACCTTGACGGCTGACCAGCAGCCCCTTGGCGGTCAATTTCTGAATAGCTTCACGCAACGAAGGACGAGAGACACCAAATTGCTCGGCCAGCGCGCGTTCCGCCGGCAGGCGCTCACCGGCTTTCAGCGTGCCCTCAAGGATCATGCCCTCGAGCTGCTCGACAATATCGTCAGACAAACGGCGCTGCCGAATCTGATCAAACCCCATAACTCGATTTCTCCACCATCCCGACGGCGCGCCGGGGCTCTATTCTGGCCTATCCGGGCTACGCAGGCACCTGCCAAGCGACCATTACCCAAACGGGCCAGACCTTCTGCAAATCCCTGCCTACGACAAAAGTTTTAGGGCGGCAAATTGACACACCGCCTACAACGCTTTTACCCTAGCCAACAGCGATTGTAAATTGGTATTACCAATTAACCAAGAACGCTGATCAGTGCCTGACCAACAACAATTAGGGGCCACCCCATATGCAAACCTGGCAACAGCTCTACAGCCCGCTCGGCAGCCTCGGCCTGTCCGCACTCGCAGCCGTTATTCCCATCGTGTTTTTCTTCCTGGCCCTGGCCGTGTTCCGTCTCAAAGGACACGTGGCTGGCAGCATCACCCTGGCCTTGTCGATCCTGGTGGCAATCATTGCCTTCAAGATGCCAGTCGACATGGCGTTCGCCGCCGCCGGGTATGGTTTCGCCTACGGTCTGTGGCCAATCGCCTGGATCATCGTGGCGGCCGTGTTCCTCTACAAACTGACGGTCAAGAGTGGCCAGTTCGAAGTGATCCGCAGCTCGGTGCTGTCGATTACCGACGACCAGCGCCTGCAAGTCCTGTTGATCGGCTTCTGCTTCGGCGCCTTCCTCGAAGGTGCGGCCGGCTTCGGTGCACCGGTGGCGATTACCGCCGCACTGCTCGTAGGGCTGGGCTTCAACCCGCTGTACGCCGCGGGCCTGTGCCTGATCGCGAACACCGCGCCGGTCGCCTTCGGCGCCCTGGGCATTCCGATCATCGTTGCCGGGCAAGTGACCGGCATCGACGCCTTCAAGATTGGCGCCATGACCGGTCGCCAGTTGCCGCTGCTGTCGTTGTTCGTGCCATTCTGGCTGGTGTTCATGATGGATGGCCTGCGCGGCGTGCGTGAAACCTGGCCGGCAGCGCTGGTCGCGGGCTTAAGCTTCGCCGTGACCCAATACTTCACCTCCAACTTCATCGGCCCGGAACTGCCGGACATCACGTCGGCCCTGGCCGCCCTGGTTTCCCTGACACTTTTCCTGAAGGTCTGGCAGCCCAAACGCGCCGCCGGCCAACACATTGTCGGCGCCGTCTCGGCTTCCGTGGTCAGCGCCAGCGCCGGTGGTTTCGGCCAGAAGCGCACCACCGTGGCTTCGCCTTACAGCCTCGGGGAGATTTTCAAGGCCTGGTCGCCGTTCCTGATCCTGACCGTGCTGGTGACCATCTGGACGCTCAAGCCATTCAAGGCGATGTTTGCCGCGGGCGGCTCGATGTACAGCTTCGTGTTCAATTTCGCCATCCCGCACCTGGACCAGTTGGTCATCAAGGTGGCACCGATCGTGGCCGCGCCGACTGCCCTCCCGGCGGTGTTCAAGCTTGACCCGATCTCCGCCACCGGCACCGCGATTTTCTTCTCGGCGCTGATCTCGATGCTGGTCCTGAAGATCAACTTCAAAACTGGTCTGACCACTTTGAAAGAGACCTTCTACGAACTACGCTGGCCGATCCTGTCCATCGGCATGGTGCTGGCCTTCGCGTTCGTCACCAACTACTCGGGCATGTCGTCGACCATGGCCCTGGTCCTGGCCGGTACAGGTGCAGCCTTCCCGTTCTTCTCGCCGTTCCTCGGCTGGCTGGGCGTATTTCTGACCGGCTCCGATACCTCATCCAACGCGCTGTTCAGTTCGTTGCAGGCGACCACCGCCCACCAGATCGGCGTCAACGACACCTTGCTGGTGGCAGCGAACACCAGCGGTGGCGTGACCGGCAAGATGATCTCGCCACAATCGATCGCCGTGGCCTGCGCGGCAACTGGCCTGGTGGGCAAGGAATCGGACCTGTTCCGCTTCACCCTCAAGCACAGCCTGTTCTTTGCAACGATTGTCGGCCTGATCACCCTGGCCCAGGCCTACTGGTTCACCGGCATGCTGGTGCACTAAGCGCTACAAGCGACATGGAAAAAACGACGCCGGGCCACGACCCCGGCGTCAGCTATTCACTACCCGGTCTGCAAGGCTGCTGAAAGATTTTCTCTCTATATTCAGTGGCCTCGACGGACGGATAACCGGCCGAGAGACACGCCTGATGAGCGAGCTTTTTTACAACGCTGTGCCGAATGCGACCCGTGTCGCCCCGCCACTGCCCGAGCCTCGGCAATACCCCAGCGAGAAACCACAACGGGTGTACCTGTTCGGGACCTGCGTAGTGGACCTGTTCTACCCGCAAGCCGGAATGGACGCGATCCACCTGCTGGAACGCGAGGGCATTCGTGTCGAGTACCCGCAAGGGCAAAGCTGCTGCGGTCAACCGGCCTACACCTCGGGCTACACCGAGCAGGCCAGGACCGTCGCGCGCTCGCAACTGGCGCTGTTCGCCGGGGATTATCCGGTGGTGGTGCCTTCGGGTTCCTGCGCGGGCATGTTGCGCGAACACTATGCCGACTTGTTCAAGGATGAGCCGGACACCTTGCAACAGGTCCAGGCACTGGCTGCCAGGACCTATGAGCTGGCCGAGTTTCTGTTGTTTGTCTGCAAGGTGCAGTTCAAGGACAGCGGCATGCCGGTAAAGGTAGCGTTGCACACGTCGTGTTCGGCACGCCGTGAGATGAACACCCACCTGCACGGCCGCGAGCTGTTGTCGCAACTGGGCAACGTGGAGCGGGTCGAACACAGCCACGAAAGCGAATGCTGTGGCTTTGGTGGGACTTTCAGCGTCCGTATGCCAGATATTTCCGGGGCGATGGTGGCTGACAAGACCCGCTCGTTGAAGGAATCCGGCGCGCACCAGGTACTCAGTGCCGACTGCGGTTGCCTGATGAACATCAACGGCTCGCTGGAGAAACAGAAGGAAGCGCTGCGCGGTCAACACCTGGCCAGCTTCCTCTGGCAGCGTACCGGAGGTGCCCAATGAGTGCCGCCGAGATTATTCCTACGGTCGCCGTAGAAGAAGACTTTCGCACCCGGGCGCACGAGGCCCTGGGCGACGCGCAATTGCGGGGCAACTTCCGCAAGGCGATGGATTCACTGATGACCAAGCGGGCAGCGGCTTTCAGCGATGCCCACGAAAGAGAACATCTGCGAGCGCTGGGCAATGCTGTCCGCGCCCGTGCGTTATCGAAGTTGCCCGATTTGCTCGAGCAACTTGAACAGAACCTGACCCGCAACGGTGTGACAGTGCACTGGGCGGAAACGGTGGACGAAGCCAATGGCATCGTCCTGTCGATCATCCGCGCTCACGAGGGGCGGCAAGTGATCAAGGGTAAATCGATGGTCAGCGAAGAAATGGAGATGAACCACGTCCTCGCTGAACAGGGCATTGAATGCCTGGAATCGGACATGGGCGAGTACATCGTCCAGCTCGACCACGAGAAGCCTTCACACATAATCATGCCGGCGATCCACAAGAACGCCGGTCAGGTCGCGTCCTTGTTCCACGACAAACTTGGCGTGGAATACACCAAGGACGTTGACCAACTCATTCAGATCGGTCGCAGGGTCCTGCGGCAGAAGTTCTTCGAAGCGGACATCGGCGTCTCCGGCGTCAACTTCGCCGTGGCCGAAACCGGTACCCTGTTGCTGGTGGAAAACGAAGGCAACGGCCGCATGACCACCACTGTGCCACCGGTGCACATCGCCGTCACCGGCATCGAGAAAGTCGTGGAGAACCTGCGCGACGTAGTGCCGCTGCTGTCGTTGCTGACCCGCTCGGCCCTGGGCATCCCGATCACCACCTACGTCAACATGATCTCCGGTCCGCGCAAGGAACATGAGCTCGACGGCCCGCAGGAAGTGCACCTGGTCCTGCTCGACAACGGTCGCAGCCAGGCGTTTGCCGACAGCGAACTGCGCCAGACCTTGAACTGCATCCGCTGCGGCGCCTGCATGAATCATTGCCCGGTCTACACTCGAATCGGCGGCCATGCCTACGGCGAGGTCTACCCCGGCCCTATCGGCAAAATCATTACCCCGCACATGGTCGGCCTGGCGAAAGTCCCGGATCACCCGAGCGCCTCTTCGCTGTGCGGTGCCTGCGGCGAAGTGTGCCCGGTCAAAATCCCGATCCCTTCTTTGCTGCGCCGCTTGCGCGAAGAGAACGTGAAAGCGCCGGACAGCCCGGATCAAGTGATGCGTGGCCAGGGCAGCAAGTACTCGCGCAAGGAACGATTCATCTGGAACGCCTGGGCCAGGCTCAACAGTTCGCCGACGCTGTATCGCCTGTTCGCTTTGGCCGCAACTCGCCTGCGTGCCCTTGCGCCGAAAAATGTCGGCCCATGGACGCAAAACCACAGCGCCCCGCAACCCGCCGCCCGCTCACTGCATGACATGGCTCGCGAGCATCTGGCCAAACAGGGAGATCGTTGATGAGCGCCAAGCAAAATATCCTCGCCAAGTTGCGCAAAAGCCTGACAGGCACCACGCCGGTGCCTGACAGCTTCGACGTCGAGCTGGTAACGAAGCCCTACACCTACACGTCAGATCAACGCATCCCGCAACTGCGTAAATTGATGGAAGCGGTGCACACGGAAATCCACCTGACTTCGGGCGAGCACTGGCCGACCTTGTTGACAACACTGCTGCAAGACCGCCAGTTGCCCAGCCTGTTGATCGCCCCGACTACACCGCACGGGCAACGCGTCTCGCAGCACTGGGCGAAAAATCCCGGCCTGCCGACACTCAAGGCCTACGACCGCCCGGTTGAGGAATGGAAAGCAGAACTGTTCAACGACACCCCGGCGAGCCTGACCACCACCCTTGGCGCAATCGCCGCCACGGGCAGCCTGATTCTCTGGCCGACGCGAGAAGAACCGCGCCTCATGAGCCTGGCGCCACCGGTGCATTTCGCCTTGCTCAAGGCCAGCGAAATCCGCGATAACTTCTATCAGGTGCAACAGGAATTCGAATGGGCCCAGGGCATGCCGACCAACGCCTTGCTGGTTTCCGGCCCGTCGAAAACCGCTGATATCGAGCAAGTCCTGGCTTAC
The DNA here is from genome assembly GCF_029967975.1 of Pseudomonas sp. V98_8. Taxonomy (NCBI): domain Bacteria; kingdom Pseudomonadati; phylum Pseudomonadota; class Gammaproteobacteria; order Pseudomonadales; family Pseudomonadaceae; genus Pseudomonas; species Pseudomonas sp. V98_8. Next base: position 64,122 of record NZ_JASCAE010000084.1, on the reverse strand, counting down.
GGCGCCCACGGCCCGAAAGACCTCGTGGTGTTGATCCTGGAGGACCAATGAGTCTACCGGCCGCTTTCCTGCGCGATGCGCAGCAATTGATTCCCCAGGAACGGCGTTTCGACGATCCACTGTCGACGCTGGCCTTCGGCACCGATGCCAGCTTCTATCGACTGATTCCGCAACTGGTCATTCGCGTCGAGTCTGAAGACGAAGTGGTGGCGCTGCTGCAACTGGCACAGAGCGACCGGGTCCCCGTGACCTTCCGCGCCGCCGGCACCAGCCTGTCCGGACAAGCCATCAGCGATTCGGTGCTGATCGTGCTTGGGGATAACTGGAACGGTCGCGAGATCCGTGGCCAGGGCACACAAATCCGCCTGCAACCGGGGGTGATCGGCGCGCAGGCCAACGCCTGGCTGGCACCGTTCGGGCGCAAGATCGGCCCGGACCCTGCGTCGATCAACGCCTGCAAAATCGGCGGCATCGTTGCCAACAATGCCAGCGGCATGTGCTGCGGCACGGCGCAAAACACCTATCACACCCTGGCGGGCATCCGTCTGGTGCTGGCCGACGGCAGCCGTGTCGATACCGAAGATGTCGCCAGTGTCGCGGCGTTTCGCGCCAGTCACGGCGACCTGCTGGAGCGTCTTGCGACCTTGGGCCGCGAGACCCGCGCCAATGCCGAACTGGCTGCAAAAATTCGCCACAAATATCGTCTGAAAAACACCACGGGCCTGTCACTCAACGCCCTGGTGGACTACGACGAGCCTGTGGATATCTTGAGTCACTTGCTAGTGGGCTCCGAAGGCACTCTGGGCTTCATCAGCGCGGTGACCTACGACACAGTGATCGATCACCCGAACAAAGCCTCGGCGCTGATCGTATTCCCGGACGTGGAAACCTGCTGCAACGCCGTCACCGTACTGAAAAGCCAACCGGTCTCAGCGGTAGAACTGCTGGACCGCCGCAGCCTGCGCTCGGTACAGAACAAGCCCGGCATGCCCGCTTTCGTACAACACCTGTCGAACAATGCCTGCGCCCTGCTGATCGAATCCCGCGCGGCATCGACCTCTTTGTTGCACGAGCAACTGGCGCAGATCATGGCGTCACTGTCCTCGTTCCCGGTAGAGAAACAAGTCGATTTCACCGAAGACCCGCTGGAAAACGCCCGGCTCTGGGCGATCCGCAAGGACACCTTCCCCGCCGTTGGCGCGGTGCGTAAAACCGGGACCACGGTGATCATCGAGGACGTGACCTTCCCGGTGGCACAACTGGCCATCGGCGTGAACCGCCTGATCGAACTGTTCGACAAACATCACTACGACGAAGCGATCCTTTTCGGACATGCACTGGAAGGCAATCTGCACTTCGTCTTCACCCAAGGCTTCAACAATCCCCAGGAAGTCGCCCGCTACCAGGCGTTCATGGACGACGTGGCGCAACTGGTGGCAGTCGAGTTCGGTGGTTCGCTCAAGGCCGAGCACGGTACCGGGCGCAATATGGCACCCTTCGTCGAACTGGAATGGGGCAGCGACGCCTACCAGTTGATGTGGCAGCTCAAGCGCCTGCTCGATCCCAACGGTATTCTCAATCCGGACGTGGTGCTCAGCGAAGACCCACAAATCCACCTCAAGCACCTGAAGCCGCTGCCAGCCGCCGACGAGATTGTGGACAAGTGCATCGAATGCGGCTTCTGCGAACCGGTCTGCCCCTCCAAGGGCCTGACCTTGAGCCCGCGCCAGCGCATCGTGATCTGGCGCGACATCCAGGCGAAGAAACGCGCCGGCGTCGATACCCGCGAACTCGAAGCTGCCTTTGAATACCAGGGCATCGATACCTGCGCCGCCACCGGTCTTTGTGCCCAACGTTGCCCTGTAGGCATCAACACCGGCGAGCTGGTGAAAAAGCTTCGTGGGCAGCACGCTACGCATAGGAAAACTGCCACCTGGCTTGAAGGCAATTTCGCCACGGCGCTGCAAGGGGCGCGCTTCACCCTCCACGTGGCCAACGGTGCACGGATGTTGTTGGGCGCGCCACGCCTGGCAAAGCTGTCAGCAACGCTGACCCGTTTGTCCAAAGGCCAGGTCCCGCAATGGACCAACGCCATGCCGCAGCCGGAAAAAGCCATTCGCTTCAGTCCGTCGGTGACCGACGAACGCCCGCGCGTGGTGTATCTGGCAGCCTGCGTTTCACGCGCCATGGGCCCGGCGGCGGGCGACAAGGAGCAAATGTCGCTGTACGACAAGACTCGTGGCCTGCTGGAAAAAGCCGGCTACCAGGTAGTCTTCCCCGACAACCTGGATAACCTCTGCTGCGGCCAGCCCTTCGCCTCCAAGGGTTATGCCGAACAGGCCGAACACAAACGCCAGGAACTGATCGGCGCCCTGCTCCACGCCAGTCGTGGCGGACTCGATCCGATTTACTGCGACACCAGTCCCTGCACCTTGCGCCTGACCCAGGACCTCGGCGATGTGCGCCTGGACTTGTACGACCCGGTACGTTTCATTCGTACACACTTGATGGATCGACTGCAATTCACACCGCAGGAAGCCCCCATTGCCGTGCATGTCACCTGCAGCACCCAGCACCTGGGCGAAAGCCAGGCGTTGATCGATCTGGCGCGCAAGTGCAGCAACAACGTGGTCATTCCCGAAGGCATTCACTGCTGCGGGTTTGCCGGCGACAAAGGCTTCACCACCCCGGAGCTGAACGCACATTCGCTGCGTACCTTGAAGGATGCGGTGCAGTATTGCAGCGAAGGCATTTCCACCAGCCGCACCTGTGAAATCGGCCTCAGCCAGCACGGCGGAATCGATTATCACGGGCTGGTCTACCTGGTAGACCGCGTAACCCAAGCCCGCCCGCCCCTGTAGGAGCGAGCATGCTCGCGATGGACGTCAACGATAACGCGTGTTTTCTGGCCGAACGCGTCGCCTCAGCGCCATCGCGAGCAAACTCGCCCCTACAATCTTCATATCCCCCACGCAATCGCAAAAGAAAACCGAATTCCTGCGCGCGGCTATAGTCATTTAATTAGGCCCTGCGAACGGGCTTAAAAACCCCTCGGCCAGCAGCCTCATCGACCGGCAGCACCGAGCCCTCATGCGCAAGGAGATACCCATGAAGCACTCTGCAATGGCTGGATTGTTTATCACTGCGGCACTGCTGGCATCGCCCGTATTCGCGGCAGACAAGGATCTTTGTGCGGCAAACATTCAACAGATAAGCGACTTCGTGGACAGCGCGCCGTCTCTACCGGAAAACTCGCTGGACAACGTCAAAGCCGCGTTGGAAAAATCCAAAGCTGCCCAGGCGGCCGGTAACGACAAGGATTGCGTCGAAATCACCTCTGGCATGATCACCAAAATGCAGATTCGAAACCCAACGCGCAACTGATGTCAGGCGAGGCCAACCTTCGGGTTGGCCTTCCGCGCCTCATTGGCGTACACTGTACTGGCTTGTTGCTCAACGAGATTTTCGGGCAATGAGTTCGGGGCCGTTTAGGATTCGACGCCGGTTGCGAAACTTTAGGTGCATGCCGAGTTGGTAACAGAACTCGTAAATCCACTGTTGCAACTACTTATAGTTGCCAATGACGAAAACTACGGCCAGGAATTCGCTCTCGCTGCGTAAGCAGCCTTAGCCCTGAGCTTCTGGTACCTTCGGGTCCAGCAATCACCAGGGGATGTCTGTAAACCCAAAGTGATTGTCATATAGAACAGAATCGCCGTGCAGTACGTTGTGGACGAAGCGGCTAAAACTTACACAACTCGCCCAAAGCACCCTGCCCGTCGGGTCGCTGAGGGTTAACTTAATAGACACGGCTACGCATGTAGTACCGACAGCGGAGTACTGGCGGACGGGGGTTCAAATCCCCCCGGCTCCACCAAATGATCAAAAAAAGACGTCCACGGACGTCTTTTTTTGTGCCTGCGATCCAGTAAATCCGTGGCTTACAGCGCTTTTGCGGTCTTTTGAGATTTTTTGAGTTCCAGCCATTCGGGTATTCCAGACGGTATTCCAGCCCATCCGGTGCTAATCTTTGGAATACCGAATCAGTGCCTGAGGACAATCTCATGCCTGCCCAAAACCTCCGCCTCTCCGATCGACAGCTCAAGGGAGTCAAACCCGCGTCCAAGGATTACGTCCTCACTGACGGTGACGGTTTGCAGCTCCGCGTACGCAGCAACGGCTCGTTGCTGTGGAATTTCAACTACCGCGAACCGGTGACCAAAAAGCGCATCAACATCGGCTTTGGGACCTACCCCGAGCTGTCACTGGCGAATGCACGAAAGATGGCAGTCGAAGCCCGCGAGCTGCTCGCTCAGGGCATCGATCCGAAGGTGCAGCGCAATACGTTGAATGAAGCCAAGCGCGCAGAAACGGAACACACCTTCGAGAATGTGGCTACCGCCTGGTTCGAGCTCAAAAAAGACTCGGTTACCCCGGCCTACGCCGAGGACATCTGGCGGTCGCTCACGCTGCATGTATTCCCCGACCTGAGGACGACACCACTTGTGAAAATCACCGCGCCGATGGTGATTGGATTGCTTCGCCCTATCGAAGCGAAAGGCAGCCTGGAAACGGTGAAGCGTCTTAGCCAACGGCTTAACGAGATCATGACCTACGGCGTGAACTCCGGCCTGATCTTCGCCAACCCGCTCAGCGGTATCAGGGCGGTGTTCAAAAAGCCGAAGAAAGAAAACATGGCAGCGCTTCCGCCCGAAGAACTCCCCGAGCTCATGCTGGAGATCGCGAACGCCAGCATCAAACGCACGACCCGCTGCCTGATCGAATGGCAGTTGCACACGATGACTCGTCCCGCCGAGGCGGCGACTACTCGCTGGGCAGACATCGACTTTGAAAGGCGTGTCTGGACTATCCCACCGGAGCGGATGAAGAAGCGCCGTCCACACAGCATCCCGTTGAGTGATCACGCTGTCGCACTGCTGGAGTCACTGAAGACTCACAGCGGCCATCGAGAATACGTCTTCCCGGCAGACAGAAATCCGCGCACCCACGCCAATAGCCAGACCGCCAACATGGCGTTGAAACGCATGGGGTTCCAGGATCGGTTGGTCAGCCACGGCATGCGCTCGATGGCCAGCACCATCTTGAATGAACATGGCTGGGATCCTGAGCTCATCGAAGTAGCCCTGGCGCACGTCGACAAGGATGAGGTGCGGAGCGCCTACAACCGAGCCGACTACATCGAGCGCCGGCGCCCGATGATGGCGTGGTGGAGTGAGTACATTCAGAAAGCCGCCACCGGCAGCCTGCTCGCCTCTGCATACGGCCAAGTCAGAGACAAGAACGTGGTGCCGATCCGCTAGCGCTGTACAGGCGCAATAACGGCGGCGACAGCAACTGAGCACTCAAGATGCAGGGAAAGCAGCCTCGTTTATCCGCTTGTCAGCGCGGGTCCATCCAAACAGGGCTGCAAAGCCGCCCTGTTTGGATGGACCTCACTTTGAAGAGCTAAAAGCCACGATGTTGTCCGGGATTTACCACGGAATTCCACCAACGGATAACCGCTTTTCACGTCCCCAAGAGCACTGAGTTTCGGCCCTTGACCGGGTTTATCCACAGGCGTAGAACTGGCCGTGCAAGCGCTGTCGATGACAGCACCCCAGGTGACCCGAACCTTCAAGGTCACGCCGCTCCCGCGGTGGTTCTCCCCAAGGGCGATTCGCATCCGGCAGCTCGCCCGGTCACTACCCATGTGATGGATGCTCTTACACATATAGCGCTCGTGCGCCAGATAATCCGTACCTCGCTGCCCTGCAGCAACCTATCCGCTTGGCCGAATATTGCGCCAACCTGTGCCCGTCTCTTTCTTCTGGAAAGAGACGGGCACTTCTACCACTGCTGCAGCCCTGATCGCACATGACTTTGCGGCATTCCCCCTCGTGACAATTGGCGTGACAAACGCCGATGTCACCAGCAACAGCGCTGTAGATGATGGTGCCGCAGTCTAGGGAATGGACTGCACCTGACTGACAGTCAGGCATGCCCCGGTCATCGCATTGCTGCTTGCACCTGGCTCAGGATCTTCAGGCGCTGGTCTCGTCAGCCAATGCAGCCTCCACCCGCCCACCGGTAACGGTGCTCAGGAGGCCAGATCATGAGATGCCCTTGCTCCCGGCCGTAAGGAGCCGCCAGTCCCGCGTTAGAGGACATCCCCACAGGTCGCAGGGGCCTTGATCCCTGATAACACTCAACATTCTTGGTGGGATGACGTGGGGCGCGGATCGGAGAACGGCAGATGAGGTGACCGACATGGCATTGGCGGGTAGACGCGATGGCCGTAATTTCGGCTACGGTAGGCAATTGAGCTACGCGGGGCCGCAAGCGCTGAAAGATATGTTCGGCGGTGGCCACTACGGCACGGTCAAGGCGCACTGTGATCGGTGGCAGGCATTCGTGAAGTGGTGCCGCTCCGAACAGGGGCCCGGTATCAATGATGCGCGGCAGATTGATCGGAAGGTGTTGGCCGACTATGCGGCGTATCTGCGCGACGTGATTGAGCGCGGTGACCTTGCTGTCAGCACCGCAAAAACCGCCTATCCAGCGTTAACAGGACCATGGCGGCGCTTCGCGGTGATCAGTACGTGAAATTGCCCAGCCCGAGCAAGGCGTTGGGTATGCAGCGCACCGGGGTTCGCCAGTCGGTGCCACAGGGCCAGGACCGCAAGCAGGTTAAGCAGACCGTCGATGCACTTTGCCTCCAACATCAGCTACGCGCCGCCGCTATTGTCCTATTGGCGCGAGCCACCGGCATGCGCTTGCGTGAGGCCATCCTGGCTGACCTGCCACGGCTAAGCCGTGAGGCTAACGATCTAGGTAGGATTAACATTCAGGATGGCACCAAAGGCGGTCGCGCCGGCGCCTCGGCGCCGCGTTGGATTGCGGTGGACGACCATGTTCGCGAGGCGCTTGGGTTTGCACGGCAGGTGTCGCCTTCCGGTAGTCGCAACCTGATCGAGCCACACGAAAGTTATCTGAATTTTCTACGAGAAATCATCCGCCCTGCGCGGGACATCCTGCATGCGTACAACCTCAAAGGCTTCCATGAGCTACGAGCGGCGTACGCATGTGAGCGCTATGAGCAAATCGCTCAACACCGAGCGCCTATTAACGGCGGCCAATGCTGCCAGGTAAATAGGCACCTTGATCGTGAGGCCCGGAGGCAGATCAGCTATGAGCTGGGACACGGTCGGATTGACGTAGTTGCCGCGTACATTGGAGGTCGGTCATGAGTAAGCTATTTGATATGGAGGTGCTCTTAGCTGGCGTGCTGACCGGATCGCCCGCGACGCGACGACGTCATTTGCGGCAGGCGAAGATGATCCAGGCTGAAATTGCAGAGCGCTGGCAGCGAGCGACACCCTGGGCCTGGCAGCGAAAGCATTTGGTTTGGTTTCTCGAACATCGCCTAAATCGACGCAGCGATGCAACACGGTATTACTATCTGCTGACCGTGCGGCTGCTCGCTCGTCGATTACAAAAGACATGGATTTTCAATTTCTGAGTGAGACCGGCTGCTATCGCCCCACATAGCAACCTTCGGTCAGGACCGCAAGGCTGAGCGCCTAAGCCGCCAAGCTCGACGCCGCTGTTAACTATTCCTTCCCAAATCCCGCCGTTATCGCTAGAAGCCAAGACAGTCATACGCGCGTCAAGCTGGTGTCCCTCTAACTCCCCGACGGGTCTGTGAAGATGAATAGGGGACTCGCGGCGGCCTACGAGCCAATAGTAGGGCGCCCTATGACAGTAATTCCAGCACTCCAAATATTAGGCATAGGAACGCTAACAGCGTCGCCCATTAAATTTGCCCTCCGACACCCTTGTACTTATCGACAAAAATTGCAATTTTGTGAAAGACACTTTGTTTTTTTGCCATATAAGCAGGATTAAGTGGACTCATCTTAGGTAAAACGGAGCTGAGCTCAGTTCCATTATCGCTAGCATATTCCCGTTTTAGCGAAGTGGCGATGTAGCGCCTAGCTGCACCTTCATTCAGTTCCTCATCGCTGATCAGCTCTTGCGCCTCGCGCCGCTGTTCTGATTGGGCGAAAGTGAAAAAGGCATCGATCACGCTAGCCTTGTCATCAATCCGGTCCAGATCGGTCTGGTTGATGAAGTCCACCACCAGGCTTTCTTTGGCGCGACTGCCCAGGCTGGCGCGAATCACCCGGCGCATCTCCTCGACCAGTGCCACCTTGTCCTTGACCTTCTTGTTCTTCTCGAAGATCAGCTCAAGGATGTAATCCAGGTTGATTTCCTGGGACTTGAGCAGGTCCACCTCGAATACCACATCGTCCCAGTCGATAGTGGACGCGCTTGCTTCGTTACCCGCTTTCTCGCGCCTCAGCCAATCACGGATGTCATTGTAGGTGGAGCGATAGTCCTGGACCTTGCGCTCGGCAGGCAGCCGGATGGTCTGCAACTCGGCTAGCTTCTCGTCATCAAGGTGGTGTTCGAGCTTAAATGCTTCCACGGCCTGCGGGTCGCTGATATCGACCGTTTGCAGCGCCTTCAGCGCCGCAAACTCGTCGTAGTTCTGCAGCACATTTTCCACGCGTAGGTACTCGCCGAATAACTTGGCGAAGTCTTTCTTCTCCGACTCCTTGACGATGTTGGCCGGGTCGGGAAAACGTTGCTCCAGCTCCGTCACCACATCCATGAACCCACGCCGCGCCTCACCGGTCAGCGTGTCGGTGAAGCCCTCCATGTACTCCTTGTAACTTTTTTCCAGAACCACGTTGCGCGTGTTCTTGTCGCCGAACAGCGTGATGGCGTCGACCGTAGCCTGCTCCAGATCGCGGAAGGTGACGATATTGCCGAAAGTCTTGGTGGCATCGAAGATGCGGTTGGTGCGTGAATAGGCTTGGATCAGGCCGTGATAGCGCAGGTTTTTGTCGACGAACAGCGTGTTGAGCGTCGGCGCATCGAAGCCGGTCAGGAACATACCTACCACGATCAGAAGGTCGATTTCCTGATCCTTCACGCGCTTTGCCAGGTCGCGGTAGTAGTTCTGGAAGCCCTTACTGTCCACGCCGAAACTGCTTTTGAACAACGCGTTGTAGTCTGCAATCGCCGCGCTCAGGAACTCTTTAGCGGTGCTATCCATCGCCGACACTTCGAAGCTCTCATCGACGATGTCGCCAATGGCGTCCTGCTCTTCATTGGGGGCGAAGGAGAATATGGTGGCGATGCGCAGCGGCTTGTCGCTGCCTTCCTGCAGCTTCTGCAGCGTCTCGTAGTACGCCTTGGCGGCATCAACGCTGCTCACCGCGAACATGGCATTGAAGCCCTTGTTTGCTCCCTGCAAACGATGGGTCTTCTGGCGAAAATGCGTGAGCAGGTACTGCGAGATTTCGCGGATGCGTGTGGGGTGGAGCAAAGCCTGGCGGTTCTCCGCAGCGCTGAGCTTCTTCTCGTCCTGCTCGGCTTCCAGAGCCTTGAACTGTGGACGTACATCGTTGTAGTCCACCTTGAATTTGAGGACTTTCTCATCACGGATGGCATCAGTGATCACATAGGAATGCAGCTCGCGGCCAAACACGCTGGCGGTTGTATCAGCGCCCAGCGCATTTTTTGGGAAGATCGGCGTGCCGGTGAAGCCGAACTGATAGAAGCACTTGAACTTCTTTTTCAGATTCTTTTGCGCCTCGCCAAACTGGCTACGGTGGCACTCGTCAAAGATGAACACTACCTGCTGGTGGTACACCGGCAGGTCGCCTTCGGTCTTCATCAGGTTGTTGAGCTTCTGGATGGTGGTGACAATGATCTTGTTGTCGTCCTTGTCCAGGTTGCGCTTGAGGCCTGCGGTGCTCTCCGAGCCATTGACGCTGTCGGGTGAAAAACGCTGGTACTCCTTCATGGTCTGGTAATCCAGGTCCTTGCGATCCACCACGAAGAACACCTTGTCGATGAACTCCAACTCGGTGGCCAGGCGCGCAGCCTTGAAGCTGGTCAGCGTCTTGCCCGAGCCGGTAGTGTGCCAGATATAACCGCCGCCCTCCGTGCTGTTCCAGCGCTTCGCCTGCCTGGCACTGCGAATCTTCCACAGGATGCGCTCGGTGGCGGCAATCTGGTACGGGCGCATCACCAGCAGGGTGTCGCTGACGTCGAACACAGAATAGGTGAGCAGTACATCGAGCAGGGTGCGCTTCTGGAAGAAGGTCGCGGTGAAGTCCTTCAGATCCTTGATCGGGCTGTTGTCGGCCTGCGCCCAGTTCATGGTGAAGTCGAAACTGTGCTTGTTGCGCCGCGTGGTGTTGGCGAAGTAGCGCGTATCGGTGCCATTGGAGATCACGAACAGCTGCAGATACCTGAACAGCGAATGCTCGGTGTTGAAGCTCTCCTTGCTGTAGCGGTGCACCTGATTGAAGGCTTCGCGGATCGCCACGCCACGCTTCTTCAACTCTACCTGCACCAGCGGCAGACCATTGACCAGAATCGTCACGTCGTAGCGGTTGGCGTGGCTGCCCGCTTGCTCGAACTGTTTGATGACCTGCATCTTGTTGCGAGCCAGGTTCTTCTTGTCCAACAGGTAGATATTCTGGATGCGCCCGTCATCGAACACGAAGTCATGTACATGGTCGTCGTGAACCTTGCGGGTCTTGTCGAGGATACTGTCGCTGGGCTTGTCCAGCCAACTTTCCACGAAGCGCGCCCACTCGGCGTCGGAAAATCCGACGCCGTTCAGCGTCTGCAACTGCGTGCGCACATTGGCCAGCAGCGCCGGCATCGTCTTAAGACCCATGGAATGCTCATAGCCCTGATTGACCAGATCCTGGATGAACTCGCGTTCCAGATCACCTTCGCTCTGGTAGCTCTCGGCAACTTTCCATTCCTTGGCGTATTTATCCAGGACGATGAAGTTGTTAGATTCGGCGATGACCTTGCTGTACTCAAGCATTTTGTTTTTCCTATTGCCAGTAGCGGTGGCTGCTCTTCAGGTGGTCGAGCAACAGTTTAACCATCGCTTTCTCCGCGGGCGTTGGCTGGGCGATCGCTTCATTCGATAGCGTGCTGTGGCTGGTGAAATTGAGAACTCTGCTCAGATAAAGCTGCTTGTCATCAGGCAAAAGCTCGGACCACTTCGGGTGGCCAAGAAAGCTGGCTGTTTTCTCGTAGAGGTTGCGCAGCAAGGTGAAATGAAACCGTTCAACCTTGTTTTCAGCAATCGCCTGCTCAATGGTTTGCTTTAGGTGCAGGTGATAGGAAAAGCTCTTATTGGCGTCGCCGTGTTTTTCAGTGAGCACAAAGCTGCCGTCTTCAAACCGCTCGAGCATGTAACAGGTCTTGCCATTCAGTTCATTAAAAAGCACGTTGTAGAACAGTGGGCTGTGCGTCGAAACGATGAACTTCAGATTGGACTGGCTTGATTTGATCAGGCTGGCCAGATTGACTGCCAGCTCAATCAAATGGTTTTCATCGAGAGAGCTAACGGGGTCGTCAATGAATATATACTCCAACTGATTAAAGGCGCTGGTCTCGCGTTCGCCCGACTCGGCGACATTGAGAATAGTCACCGCCTGATCCAACAGGGTGTAGAAAACACTCCAAATGAAATTGCTCTCTTCGCCTTTGGAAAGCTTGATATTAGGGGAATGCTCCTCGTTACCGCGCTCCAGGGAGAAGGTGACTTCGTCAAAGTCGGCGCCGAAATGCGGCGTTAGCTTGTCGTTCGCATAACGCTGGAAATAATGAATGATATTTCCATCTTGCCCGAGATCCTTGAGTAGCGTCAGAAGCCAGTTGGTATATGAATTGGGCTGAATCTTCAGTTTGTACTCGGCATCACTCGCTAAGTCGTTATCCCAATAGAACAGGTCTTCAGTGAAGGCGTTGTAATAGAGAATCTTGTTGCGCGATAGCTCGGGCGCGTCGACTTCCTCATCGCCCTCTCCGCCATTGGCTTTGGGTGCAATCAGCTGCTTGAATTCACGCGACAGGCGCGTCTTGCCAGTGCCGTTGAAGGCGTAGATCAGCTGCACCTTCTTGTTGGCATTCTTTAACTGCTCAGCGATCTCGGCCAGGGTCTCGCTCATTTCAGGCCACCGCCTCTTCCCGCTTGGGGAAGCTCAGCAGTTGGTCTCGGTAGTGCTCGTATTGCTTCTGACGCAGCGCGATCTCGCGAGGCAGGACTTCGCTGATGGAGTTGGTGAGGACGTCGAATTTATCGAGTATGGCGACGATGCGGGCTTGTTCTGCCAGTGACTTATCGGGGTCTCTGGGGAATGGGACCGGGATTTCAACCTTTGAAAATCCATTGATCAGCAGAGTATTGACCTTGGTTCTAGCCACATGCTTTGCTTTTTTGGCTATGAAATACTGCGTCTGCATACAGTATGAAACAAACTTTGGATTCATTGAATGTCGAAATGCATAGCAGTGATCATGAATCGCAACCCTCTCATCCCCAAGCCATGCGACTGCTTTGCCAACATCTTCAACAGTTTCCCCAACATCGGTTAGCACCACATCCCCCGGCTCGGCATAACGCAGCGAACCCGCCATGTCATCTCGAACCATTGAAAATGCGTGGTCCGACCACACACCATATCGGGTATAAATTTCACCGTAGTGGATGACGCTAATGCCTTCTTCGACGTAATCAGCCTTGGTAAAACGCTTCCCACGAATGAACTCGCCAATATCCCCCAGCGCCTTCCACTCCACTTCCCCGCCCATCTTTTCAAAACTCAACAATTGCTCGCGATAGTACTTGTATTGTTTTTTCCGAGCAGTGAGCTCAGCAGTGAGCTCAGCAGTGAGCTCAGCAGTAAGCTGGGTAAATGTGTCTAGTATGCGGACGATTTCTCGTTGAACCTCAATAGGGGGAAAGGGAACGGAGTACTCTTCACGTATAACAGATGGGTGAGCCTTTTTTGTGTAATCAAAAACTTTCGTTGCCCAAGCCGCAGAGAGTGCGTGAAATAGGAAGCGCGTGCTCAAAATATTGTTTTCTTTGACCTTCAACCATCCACAAACGTTAGTAACGGAATACCTATGCACATCTCGAAAAAAGAAACGGCCTCCTCCGTCTATTGACCAGCTAATCCTTTCATCTTCAAACATAAATTTTCCGTAACGGCCAAACTCACCATTGCCAGCGGCCGATGAAGAGTAAACAGGGTATTCACCTGGAAAATCGGACAAGTCGATTTTTGATATGACGCTGCCTCGACCCAGTGCAACCACCCCTGCATCTTCTAGTTCTCCAAGGCTTCTAAAGGCAACCCCTGTCGGACAATATTTCTCAATCAGACGCTTTAACTTGCTCACACCTCAATCTCCACGACGATGGCATCAATCTCTTCGCGCAGTTTTTTGATGTTTGCGACCGTGGTTTTCAGCTTAGCATTAAGTTGGGCAATATCCACAACTTCGCGGGTATCTCTTGTTTCCACATAACTGCTGACCGACAGATTGTAATTGTTGGCGGCCACCTTTTCTAAAGGCACTGACTGTGCGAAGTGATCGTCATTCTCCTTGCTATCGAACACCTGCATGATTCTCTCGATATGCTCGTCTGCCAGCAGATTATTGTTTGTACCCTTGTTGAAAAGCGCACTAGCATCAATGAACTGGATGGAGGTATCAGCTTTGTTTTTTGCCAGTACCAAAATGTTCACGGCGATAGTAGTGCCGAAGAACAGATTAGACGCTAGAGAGATCACCGTCTCCACATAATTGTTGTCCACCAGGTATTGACGGATCTTCTGTTCGGCGCCACTGCGGTAAAAAATGCCGGGGAAGCAGACTATGGCCGCGCGGCCCTTCGCCGATAGGTAGCTCAGCGCATGCAGCACAAAGGCGAAGTCGGCCTTGGACTTGGGGGCCAGCACGCCCGCCGGGGCAAAGCGGTCATCGTTGATCAGCGTGGGGTCGTCGCTGCCGATCCACTTTACTGAATAAGGCGGATTGGAGACTATGGCGTCGAAGGGTTTGTCGTCACCGAAGTGCGGAGCGCGCAGCGTGTCGCCGAGCTTGATGTTGAACTTGTCATAGTTGATATTGTGCAGAAACATGTTCATCCGCGCCAGGTTATAGGTGGTGTGATTCACCTCTTGGCCGAAGAACCCATCTTCGATGACATGGGCGTCGAAATGTTTTTTCGCCTGCAGCAGCAGTGAGCCGGAACCGCACGCCGGGTCGTAGATCTTGTTGACGCTTGTCTGCTTGTGCATCGCCAACTGGGCAATCAGCTTGGATACATACTGGGGGGTAAAGAATTCGCCGCCGGATTTGCCCGCATTGGCCGCATAATTGGAAATGAGGAACTCGTAGGCGTCCCCGAACAGGTCGATGTGACTGGTATCGAATCTGCCGAACTCCAGTTTGCTCACACCCTTGAGCACATCCGCCAAGCGCTTGTTCTTGTCGGCGACGGTATTGCCTAGGCGGTTGCTGGTGGTATCGAAATCGGCGAACAGGCCCTTGATGTCCTGCTCGGAGGCGTAGCCGTTGGCCGAGCTCTCAATGGCGGCAAAGATGCGCGCCAGATCGGTATTCAGGCTGTCGTTGCTGCTGGCCTTGGCGACCACGTTGCTGAACAGCTGGCTAGGGGCAATGAAATAGCCTTTGGTCCTGATGGCGTCATCTTTGGCGGAGGCGATCAGCGGGTCATCATCCTCCATCACCGCGTAATCAACCGCGCTGTCGCCTCCGGTAATGTAGTCAACGAAGTTCTCGCTGATGAAGCGGTAGAACAGGGTGCCAAGCACGTACTGCTTGAAGTCCCAGCCATCGACAGCGCCACGCACGTCATTAGCGATGGCCCAGATCTGACGTTGCAGGGCGGAACGTTGTTGGGCACTGGTCATACTGCTTATCCTGTTTCAATGCGGTTTTCATGATCATTCCAAAGCAATCGGACCTGACCTGAATCGTGTTATGTGCGTGTCGAGCCGACGTTGGCACAAGGATGCTCATTCTATGTGCTCCCTTCAATCAGATATACTGCCGTGGGCCTTCTTTGCACCCTACAATCAATAACATACCCCAAAAAAAACGCTGACTTTTGCGGCTTGATGACACAGTGAAACCGCCTGCCGTGTGGATGAATGCCGATACCGCCTCCCTTGCTCTTTCCCCTGCCAGCGTGAGGATCTGCCCTCTGAGGTTGGGCTGAGGGTAGCTCGAGATTTCGTACGCAGCCCCAGTTTGTGCACGTCGCAAACCTGGGCGAGTTAATCCAGATGAGACCGCCGATCTTCGTTTTAACGATATATCCCGAGACGGCACTGACGCCGCACAGCTGAAGGCACCTGGGAATAAGAGGCTCCCCCGTCTATGTTGCCGCTGACCGAAAGCTCACCCGGTGAAGGTGCGTGCTGATCGAGCGTGGGGGAGATCGCAAAGGTGGACATACGTATTGCAACAGTGAATATGCCTGCGAGTGGGGGACATCGTACGCGCAGGGACAACATCAACCGCACGACCTTTTGCTTGATAGATTCGATCCCGACTCCTTTTGGGGGGCGAAGCAAAAAAAGCACCGTCCATCGGAAGCTAGACCACCCAGCGTTCCAACTGGTATTCCAAGAATCTTTACCAATAAACTATTAACTAGTGAAAACAAATAGATACCGACTTGTTTCAAATTACCCCGGCCCACCAAATACGAAGCAAAACAAAACCCGCCCAGTGCGGGTTTTGTTGCATCTGGGGTTCAGTAATCCCTGCACCACACGCCCCTGCGGGGTTGGGCTTGCCCGCGAAGAAGCCAACCAGACTCAGTAGAACTCGTCCAGCAAACAGTAAAACGCTATACGTTGCTGATCTGGCTCGACACCGTACTCACGAAAAAAAGGGGCTACCCATGCCGGTCCCAAATTGCTTTCAATGCTTCGGGCAGCCAGGGCAAGGTCTTGATAGATGTCACTGATGCCTAATCGGCCGCAGTCGATGTAGCCGGTAAAGCGGCTTGCTTCGACCATGAAATTCGGCAGGCAGGCATCGCCGTGGGTGACCGCCAGATCATAGGTTTCGGGAAGCGTCGACAGCAGCTCTGCGAAGACATCCTCAGCGGTCCGCCCCAGCCGTTCATCGTCAAAGTCTGACTCGTCAACGAGCCCGGCTCTCACTCGGCTCCAAGCGGCCTCTATACGCTGCTCCAGGGAGTGGTCAAAAGGGCATGTCTCTGTTGGCACCTGGTGCAGGGTACGCAGCGCTTTCGCCAGGATGCTGATCACTTGGGGTGCAGACAAACTGTTGGCACTGGCCAGATCTTGTCCGGGGACGGCACTCATGAGCAACCAATGGCGATCGTTTTCTGTCGTGGCCTCAAGAACTGTTGGCCCAGGCAGGTCAAGCCGGTTCATCCAACGCAGACGCTCAATCTCTTGCGGCAGTTCGCTGTGCGCGGCGATGGGCTCTGATTTCAGGAACAGGTGCTCGCCATTGGTGTTGCGGATGCGAGAAACCTCGGCGCCTGACTCTCCGACAGATTGTCGTTCAATGGGTGATGCACTGAATGTTTGGGACCATTGGGCAGGAATGTACATACTGTCACTGACGAAAATGATGGCGGATTTACGGCTGAGCGAACTGACCTTGGCATTCAACAGAAGCATTCAGGAATTCAGACATGACCATCCAGACTCTCGCCCTTCTTGCTGCAATGGTTTACCTGCCCGCTCAGGCCGCCAGCGAAGTTGCCCCTCGGGTCGAGCACGTCGTTTTCAAAAACGGTGCTGACAGCGCCACGTTCTCAGACTCCATCAAGGGCCGGCTGACCGCCGAGTACCGCCTGCGCGCTAAGGCGGGCCAGATGCTGACGGTCGACCTCAAGCCTTCCAATGCTTCAGCCTATTTCAATATCACCGCCAAAGGCGAGGAATACGCGCTGTTCAACGGCTCGATCATGGGCAATCACTTTCTCGGACCGTTGCCCGCCGATGGCCAATACGTTGTCCAGGTGTACCTCATGCGCAACGCCGCACGGCGTAACGAAGTGGCGAACTACAGTCTCTCGTTGAACCTTGGTGCCCCCGATGCCAGCAATGGCAGCCGGCCTTTCGACCAGACGCTGGAACTGCAGGGCATTGTTTTTCATGTGACGGATGAGTCGATCGACGGTAGCCGTGCAGTACGCATCGCTCCCCCAAGGGCTGAAAATCGATAATTCGGTTATGACTCACCCCCTGAATGGCGACATTGCCCGGGCGGAGGTCGCGGACCTTGATCGAGACGGCTCACCGGAAATCTATGTCTTCGTCAGGTCACCAGGGCGCGGACTACCCGGCGAACTCGTGGCCTACGCCGCCAACCGTAAAAAGTCGCTGAGTGCGATCTATCTGCCACCGGTCAGCGAAGACCCGACGATTGCCAAGGGGTATCGGGGCGAGGATGAGTTTGCCGTGGTGGAAAACACATTGGTGCAGCGGTTTGCGTTGTATGACAGCGCGGACGCCTCGGCGGGTAGGACCAGGAAGATGCGCGAGATTCAGTACCGGTTGATGCCGGGCGAAGCTGGGTGGATTTTGCGCAGGCAGAAGGTGACGGAGTATTGAGCCACTTTCCGCTTTCGCCCCCGGGCAACACATGAACTTTTCTTCACCCCGCGTTCAGGCAACTCCCTGTAAATTTGCCCTCGCTCATTCAAGAAACTACGGTTTGCCCGCCCTCCCGCGGGCTTTTTTTTGTCTTGCGAAAAGTCCTACTCCGGGGCGAATTGCGGAGAAAAATCCCACAGGTCTTTAAGGTTGTCGCTCGGAAGGGGGCTTATTAATCTTTTGTCATCACTGCCATTCAGTGATCGGGTGTGAGAACCCGGTAAGTAATAGCCATGCTCTGCCAGTATCCGCATAATTGCCGACAGCTTATCCGCTGCCTGTAAATGCGTAATGGCGGCTGTGTGCGGGCAGACTTTTGTCTGACCGGGTGGCTATGACCGGATTCTCACCTCGCACATAGCTGCCACCTCTTTGCTGTGTGAGAACGGCAAGTACTGGCACCCACACAAGAGGCGAATCATCTTGGATAAGCTAACTCCAGATCCCCCCTTCCAAACCACCAAACCCTACCGCCCCAGCCCCTTCTTCACGCTCCACCCCGACATAAAATCCGAAAGCCTACTGGCCCACGCGTGCGAATCATTGGCTTCAGCCAGCGTCATGCTCAATGATTTCGCCACTTACCTCAGCGGCCCCCAGCGCAACACCGCGCTGGGGATTGCGCAGATCGTCATGCTGGCGGAGCTGGCTGTGAACCGGGCGCTGGATACTATTGATCCGCAGGAGTGAGCCCGACGGGTTGAGCCACCAATGCCGGTTTTTCAGCCTTGTGCAGCACCGGCATCTCCAGCCTTGCTCGTCCGTAAAACGCCAGCGCCGTCAGCAAACATGCCAGCCACACGAAGATCCCGGCCCAGAAGGTGTGGGACATGTAGTGCCAACCCTGCACCACCCGCGTCGTGCCATACACGAACCCGAGGGCCAGCGAGCCGTACATGATTGCCTTGGAATAGCGCCAGCGGTAACGGCGTGCAACAAAGTACAAGGCGAGCATGGTGAAGCCACCGGAGGCATGCCCGCCCGGCCAGCAGCGACCGTCACCCGCGACCTTGAGTAGATCGAAATTTTCGTACCACTCCTTATGCTCGATCTTCCCACCGTACTGGGTCGTCTCGATCGGGCAATACACACTGGTGTGGCCCTTGAGGTAGTGAATCACGCCGGTGCTGATGGAGAATGCGAGCACCACGTAGAGGAAATCCCGACGATGCCGGGTGGCGAAACGCAGTACCGGCGCAACCTTGATCTTTTCCAGAAAGGCGATGATTTTCGCGTGTTTTTCCGCCTTCAAACGCGGCCAGAGAAACGACAGCAAGGCACCGATGATGGCGATTTCGCCGGTCCAGTTCGGAATGATCCGCGCCCATTTATGGGTGATTTTTTCGAACAGGTGCACATGGTCCAGCGGGAACGTCTGCGTCACCGGATCATAAAAAAGATTGTTGAAGGCGATGTCGATCTGGGTCAGGTCGAACATCAGGAACACCACGACCGCGCAGGCCAGTGGGATACCAAAGTTCAGCCAGTAAAAACGGGAGCGGGAAGCCGTCTGCATCGTGTGTCCTGGTTCAGAGTGTGAATTCATTCGGTGGTCACCGAGTGCCAGTCCGAGGCCTCGATGAATCCAAGTACGTGTGGTGCTTGCAGTGCTTGGGCAGTGACGAAAAGCGCGGCGCCGTAGCCGAAGGTCGAGGTGGGCACCTCGAGATCCTTTTGCAGTTGCGCCATGCATTCGCTGTGGGTCACCAGGATCAGGTTACGCCCGGCGACCTTGTGCGCCAGGGCGTCGCGCAACATCGTGCCTTTGCAGTTGATCAACCAGTCATCGCCAGCGTCGACCCTGTTGAACATATACCCGCTGGTCTGCGCGGTACGCACCATCGGGCTGTTGTAGATGTCGGCCCGCGCCAGACCCAGTCGCTCGAATTGCGCCCCGACGGCCACCGCAACACTGCGCGAGCGATCGGTGATGCCATCATCGCCACTCAGACAGGGCGCGCTGGAGTGATCGCAACGCTCGACATGGCGAACCAGCACGATCATGTCACCCTTGGCCCAACCCGCCAATAGCGCCCGCGCGCCCTGCACATTGCCATGGGCCAGGTCCGGCACGGCGGCAGGCCGTAACAGCAATACTGTCAAGGTAATCGCCAGCAGCGCCGACGCCAGCACCACTAGCGCATTGCGATACCGGGCTAAACGCCTCAGGTCGATCGAGCGGGTTATTCCGAACAGACTCAGTCTCAGTTCCACATCAAGCCGCCTCGCAGCCCTTCATCAGGTGCCGTGAGGGTAAGGAGGCGGGCGTCGGCTACCAGTGAAACCAATGTGAAAAAAAGCTTAAGCCTGCGGCAAAAAGCTTGTTACAGAATCCGCCCGACAAAATCCTTTCAGCTCTCACGATTGCTGCCGATACAGACCTGCAACCCACCTTGCTGGCGCCTAAGAACAACAATCTTCCAGCCAACCGACGATCAAGAAACACACGTTCCTGGAGGAATTTGATGAATAGCTGGTTCGGCAACATCAGCGTGAACCTGAAACTGGGCCTGGGCTTCGGCCTGGTCCTGGCCCTGACCTGCGTCCTCGCCCTGACCGGCTGGACCAGCTTGGGCAGTCTGATCGACCGCAGCAACTGGATGAGCGACATCACCCAGCTCAACGCCGGCCTGACCAAGCTGCGCGTGGTGCGCCTGCAGTACATGCTGACCAACGGCGACGAAGCCGCCGCGCAGAATGTGCAGACCACGCTGCAGGCCTTTTCCGATCAGCAACAGGCATTGCTGGCGAAGTTCAAGAGCCCGGAAAACCTCAAGCTGCTCAAGGAGCAAGGCACTGTCATCGACGCCTACAAGACGTCCCTGGCCAAGATGCGTGGCGCCTACCGCACCGGCAACAGCGCGCGCGACGTCATGGGCGCCAACGCGGAGACGGCCAGCATGCTGATCGACGATTTGAACAGCCGCGTGCAACAACTGCCACCGAGTGATCAGCGCTTCGAGCAGTTCCAGGCCATCACCGCCGCCCGGCAAGCGTTCTTGCTGGCCCGCTACGAAGTGCGTGGCTACACCGCGACCACCAATGCCGAAACCGAACAAAAAGCCGTCGCTCAACTGGACGCCGCCATTGCCAGCCTGAAACAGCTCAACGTGCATTTCACCGACGCCCAGCCCGAAACCCTGCGTCAACTGGAGACCGCACTGGGCAACTACCGCAGCGCCTTGCAGGCTTACAAAGCCGCGAACAGCGATGCGGTGCAGGCGCGCAAGGAAATGACCGATCAGGGCGCGGCCATCGTGAGCCTGAGCGAACAGCTGTATCAGATCCAGCTCGACCGTCGCGATGCCGAAAGCGCCCAGGCGCGTACCCTGCAATTGATCAGCACGCTGCTGGCTCTGTTGGTCGGCATTATTGCCGCCGTTCTCATTACCCGGCAGATCACCGGCCCGCTGCGCGAAACCCTGGCCGTGGTCGATCGCATCGCCAGTGGCGACCTGTCCCAGGACGTGAGGGTGACCCGCCGCGATGAGCTGGGTGTTTTGCAACAAGGCATCGCGCGCATGGGCGTGACCCTGCGTGACCTGATCAGCGGTATTCGCGACGGCGTCACCCAGATCGCCAGCGCGGCCGAAGAACTGTCGGCCGTGACCGAGCAGACCAGCGCCGGGGTCAACAGCCAGAAAGTCGAGACCGACCAGGTCGCCACCGCCATGCACGAGATGACCGCCACCGTGCAGGAAGTCGCGCGCAATGCCGAACAAGCCTCCCAGGCCGCCGCCGCGGCGGATGGTGAAGCCCGCGAAGGGGACAAGGTTGTCGGCGAAGCCATCACCCAGATCGAACGCCTGGCCAGCGAAGTGGCACGCTCCACCGAAGCCATGGGCCTGCTGCAACAGGAAAGCGACAAGATCGGCAGCGTCATGGACGTGATCAAGGCCGTGGCCGAACAGACCAACCTGCTGGCCCTCAATGCTGCGATTGAAGCGGCACGCGCCGGTGAAGCCGGACGCGGGTTTGCCGTGGTGGCCGACGAAGTGCGGGGCCTGGCGCAACGCACGCAGAAATCCACCGAGGAAATCGAAGGCCTGGTGGCGGCCCTGCAGAACGGCACCCAGCAAGTGGCGACCGTGATGAACAACAGCCGCACCCTGACCGACAGTAGCGTGGCCCTGACCCGCAAGGCCGGCACCTCACTGGAAAACATCACCCGCACGGTGTCCAACATCCAGTCGATGAACCAGCAGATCGCGGCCGCGGCCGAGCAGCAAAGCGCGGTGGCCGAAGAGATCAGCCGCAGCATCATCAACGTGCGCGACGTGTCGGAACAGACCGCTGCGGCCAGCGATGAGACGGCCAAGTCCAGCGTGGAACTGGCGCGACTGGGGAATCAGTTGCAGATGATGGTCAGCCACTTCCGCGTCTGAGATTCACTGCGCGGTGAATGAAAGATCCATTCGCGAGCAAGCCCGCTCCCACAGGTTCAATGAGCATCCTGTGGGAGCGAACCTGCTCGCGAAGGCGATCCAGCTGTCAATGAAGGCACTCAGGCTTGCCACGGGTTGATTACTTCCAGCCCGGGAAACTCGAAATCACGAACATTGCGGGTGGCAATCGGTGCTCCGTGAACTCGGCAGACGGCGGCAATCTGCGCATCAGCCATCGACACAGACCGCCCCTTGGCTTCACAACCCGCCACCAACGTCGCGTACTCAACGGCGGCATGCACATCAAAAGGCAATATCCTCGCGGCGAAGTCCTCTTCAAACATCGCCATCGCATGGGCTTCAAGCTTTTGCTTGCGCTTGCCGGATGGGAGTCGGGCGAGGCCATGGAGAATTTCCGCCACGGTAATGGCAGCAATTGCCAGTTCCATGGCAGGTTGTGCATCTACCCAGGCCAGAACCTGAGCGTCAGGCTCAACCCGCATAAACTCCGAAAGCACATTGGTATCAAGCACTATCATTCGGAGAAATCCACCGCGGTTGCTTTCTCCTGCCGTACGGGCAGATCCAGGTCAACTCCACCGCACACACCAAATCTGTTGCGGATTCTGCTGCCTAGCCCTCCCGCACGATCGACGGTAGCCAATGCCCTACCCAGGATAAGGCGAGCTTCCTCTTCCATCGAATGCCCGTTATGAGCAGCCGCTATTCGCAACTGCTCCTTGACCTGATCGTCGAGGTTTCGAATCGTGATACTGGCCATGACGCCTCCCGCAATCAATGAAATCATTGATTTCAGACTAGCACATCATGTCCCGCTAAAAACCCATTAAGACGCCCAACGGACTCAGGTATTTGGTAAACACCAATGTCACAAGAATCCCCCACGCAAATCCCCTTCCCGCGCCAGGAACCGACCTTCCCTGCGCCCGTTCGCCTGACCGTCCTGGTAACTCAATACCCCGTTGACCCACACGCCATCGATGCCTTCGGCCGCCCGTTGCGGGTCGTTGAAGTCCGCGACATCGCGAATGGTTGCCGGGTCGAACAGCACCAGGTCGGCCCAATGGCCTTCGCGGATCTCGCCCCTTTGCTTGAGGCCGAACCGCGCCGCCGACAAGCCGGTCATCTTGTGCACGGCGGTGTGCAGGGGAAACAGTCCTACGTCACGGCTGAAATGGCCGAGCACCCGAGGGAAGGCGCCCCACAAGCGTGGATGAGGAAACGGATCTTCCGGCAGGCCGTCGGAGCCGACCATCGACAAAGGGTGCGCCAAAATCCGTCGCACATCGGCTTCGTCCATCCCGTAGTACACAGCGCCCGCCGGTTGCAACTGGCGGGCGGCATCGAGCAGGGACAGGTTCCACTCGGCGGCGATATCCATCAGGTCGCGCCCGCCCATCTGCGGGTGCGGCGTTGACCAGGTGATGGTAATGCGGTGTGCATCGGTGACTTGCTTGAGGTCCAGGGTCGAGGAACTGGCGGCATACGGATAGCAATCGCAGCCCACCGGGTGGGTTTTCGCCGCCTGCTCAAGGGACGCCAACAGTTGCGGGCTGCGCCCCCAGTTACCGGCGCCGGCACATTTGAGGTGGGAAATGATCACCGGGGACTGCGCATGCCGGCCGATCTGGAATGCCTCGTCCATGGCGTCCAGCACCGGCTCGAATTCGCTGCGCAAATGGGTGGTATAGACCGCGCCAAACGCTGTCAGCTCTTCGGTCAGTTGCATCACTTCATCGGTCGATGCCGAGAACGCACTGGCGTAGGCAAGACCGGTGGACAAGCCCAAGGCGCCAGCTTCCAGACTTTCGCGCAGTTGCTCGCGCATGGCGGCAATTTCATCGGGAGTAGCGGTGCGAAACAGGTCGTCGAGGTGGTTGCTGCGCAGCGCGGTGTGGCCCACCAGCGCGGCGACGTTCAGCGTGGTGTTTGCCGCCTCCACTGCCGCACGGTAATCGCCGAATGTTGGATAAACAAACGCCGCAGCACTGCCGAGCAGGTTCATCGGGTCCGGTGGATCGCCGCGCAGGCTCACCGGCGAGGCGCTGATCCCGCAATTGCCGACGATCACCGTGGTCACGCCCTGGCTGAGCTTGGGCAGCATCTGCGGCTGACGGATCACCACCGTGTCGTCGTGGGTGTGTACATCGATGAAGCCGGGCGCCAACACGCGGCCAGCAGCGTCGATTTCTTCGGTGGCACGGGCATCCTGCAAGTCACCGATGCGCTCGATGCGGCCATTGCGGATCGCCACGTCGGCCGGATAGCCAGGGCTGTTGCTACCGTCGATGACCAGGGCATTGCGAATCAGCGTGTCGTACATCATGTCAGTCTCCCAGCGGCAAGTGATCGTCGCCGCCGCGGTAATCGTCCAGGGCGAGCTTGATCCGCCGCAGGCGCTCTTGATTGTCTTGAGGATTGGCCAGTGCCAGCTCGGTGGCAAGCACATCGATGGCGAGCAACATGCCGTAGCGTGCTGCTGTCGGTTTATAGATGAAGGAGGTCTCGGCGCTTTGCAGCGGCAGCACGATGTCGGCCAGTTGCGCCAGCGGCGAATCGCCTCGGGTAATGGCCAGAACGGGCGCACCATAGCTGCGGGCCAGTTCCACGGTTTCCAGCAGTTCGGGGGTGATCCCGGTCAGTGAACAGACGATGACTACCTGATCGGCGCTGAGACTGGCCGCGGTGATCCGCATCATTACCGCGTCGTGGCAGACCGCGATCGGGTAGCCAAGGCGCACGAGGCGCACTTGCAACTCATCGCTGCACAAGGTCGAACAGCCGCCCATGCCGAAGGCATGAATCATCCGCGCCTTGCCCAGCAGTTTCACGGCATCGGCGAACCGCGACTCGTCGAAGGCTGACAGGTGCTGGCGCAGGGTCGATTCGATGTCGCCGACTATCTGCCCGTAGAACGCTGACTGCTCCGGTGTGCCCGCCGGATCGAGAAAACGGCTGCCGACGCCGCTGGCCTGGGCCAGTTGCAACCGCAGGTCGCGCAGATCCTTGCAGCCGACCGTACGGGCAAAACGCGACAGCGTGGCAGTGCTGACCTCTGCGCGCAGCGCCAGCTCATCCAGGCTGGCGGAGGCGGCAAACCCCACATCGTCGAGCATCAGGCGCGCGATGCGTCCTTCCCCGGCACTGAAGGAATCCTGGCGGGCGCGGATCTGGTAGAGGATGTCCATGGCGGGCGGCTCCGGTTAAATCAGGTAGGAAAGGCCCACGGTCAGGCCGAAGGCGACGAGCGAGATCAGGGTCTCCAGCACCGTCCAGGTCTTGAAGGTCTGGGTCACCGTCATATTGAAGTATTCCTTGATCAGCCAGAAGCCGCCGTCGTTGACGTGGGAAAAGATCACCGAGCCCGCCCCTGTTGCCAGCACCAGCAGCTCCGGGTGTGGATAACCCATCGCGATGGCCACGGGGGCGACCACGCCCGAGGCGGTGGTCATGGCCACGGTAGCGGAGCCGGTGGCGATGCGCATCAAGGCGGCGAACAACCAGCCCATCAGCAACGGCGACAAGTGAAATTCGTTGGCCAGGCCGACGATCTGGTCGGTGACACCGGCGTCCACCAGAATCCGGTTCAGGCCGCCGCCGGCGCCCACCAGCAAGGTGATGCTCGCAGTCGGCGCCAGGCATTCGTTGGTGAACTTGAGGATCGACTCGCGATTGAAGCCCTGGGCCAGGCCAAGGGTCCAGAAGCTCAGCAAAGTCGCCAGCAGCAATGCGATGACCGAGTTGCCGATGAACAACAGAAACTGGTTGAAACCCGTGCCAGGGGTGGAAATCAGGTTGGCCCAGCCGCCGATCAGCATCAACACCACCGGCAACAGGATGGTTGCCATGGTGAGGCCGAAACTTGGCAGACTGTCGCGCGGTTCACGTTCGAGGAACTGCCGCTCCAGTGGGTTTTCCGCCGGCAACTGGATGCGCGGCACGATGAATTTGGCGTACAAGGGCCCGGCGATGATCGCCGTGGGAATACCGATCGCAATCGCATAGAGCAAGGTCTGCCCCACCGACGCCTGATACACCTGCACCGCCAGCATCGCCGCCGGGTGCGGTGGCACCAGCGCATGCACCACCGACAGGCCGGCGACCATCGGCAGGCCGACCATCAGGATCGACACGCCGACCCGCCGCGCCACGGTGAACGCGATCGGCACCAGCAATACGAAACCGACTTCGAAGAACAACGGCAGCCCGACCAGGAAAGCGATACACACCATCGCCCAATGCGCGTTTTTTTCGCCGAAGCGGTCGATCAAGGTGCGCGCCACCTGCTCGGCGCCGCCCGACTCGGCCATCATCTTGCCGAGCATGGTACCCAGCGCCACCACCAGGGCGATGTGTCCCAGGGTCTTGCCGACGCCCGCCTCATAGGCGCCGACCACACCGGACGGCGGCATGCCCGCCACCAGCGCCAGGCCGATGGAGATCAGGGTGATGACAATGAACGGATTGAGCCGGTAACGGGCGATCAGCACGATCAGCGCGATGATGGCGACAGCGGCATACACCAGCAGCCAATAGCCGAAGGACGGGGTCATGCGGTACTCCTCGAGAGGGTCACGTCGAAAGTTTTGTGAAACTCTTAAAACATTTCGAGACGCGATTTTCAAACGAGGTGAAAGTAATTTTCGTGCAGAGGTAAGGGATGTCGCTCAGAGATATGTCGTGTCGTAATTAATGAAAATCAGGCAGGTATATTTTCATCACCACGGATCGTTCCCTCGCTCTGCGTGGAAATGCATCCCCGGACGCTCCGCGTCCCTTCACAGCCGAACGCAGAGCGTCCGAAGAGGCATTCCCACGCGGAGCGTGGGAACGATCATCCTTTGCTGCGCGTGGGAACGATCAGGCAGGCGGATCTCAGTCGTGTTGTACCCGGGCGCGCTTGAGCAGTTTCTTGCAGCGCTCGGACAGGCCCAGCACACGCAGGTGCTTGCCAGCCTTGCTGTAGCGCTCGCGCAAGGTCTCCAATGCAGCGATGGCGGAGTAATCGACGAAGCTCAGGTGGCGACAATCGAGGGTCACTTGCACGGGGTCGTTGGCCGCGTCGAATTGGTTGAGAAACGGCGTGGTCGAGGCAAAAAACAAGGTGCCGTGCACGCGGTACAGCTTGCTCCCGTCGCTTTCCAGGTGACTGTCGGCGTACAGCTGCCGGGCCTGCTGCCAGGCGAAATTCAGCGCCGCAATGATGATCCCGCACAACACCGCCATGGCCAGGTCGGTGAACACCGTGATCACCGTCACCATGATAATCACCAGTACATCGTTCATCGGGACCTTATTCAGCACCCGCAGCGAAGCCCAGGCGAAGGTCTGCTGCGAAACCACGAACATCACCCCCACCAACGCCGCCAAAGGAATACGTTCGATCAACGGCGACAGGAACAGGATGAACAGCAGGATCGACACCCCGGCCACCACACCGGACAACCGCCCGCGCCCCCCGGAGCTCAAGTTGATGACGGTCTGGCCGATCATCGCGCAACCGCCCATGCCACCAAACAGACCGGACACCACATTGGCCGCACCCAGCGCCACACACTCGCGATCGGGGTAACCGCGGCTCTCGGTGAATTCGTCGGTGAGGTTGAGGGTCAACAGGGTTTCCAGCAGGCCGACCATCGCCATCAAGAACGCGTAGGGCGCAATGATGCTTAGGGTTTCCAGGTTCCAGGGAATGTCTGGCAGGGCAAATGTCGGCAAGCCGCCGGCGATATGTGCCATGTCGCCCAGGGTGCGGGTTGGCAGGCCGAGGAAGTGCACAGCCAACCCCACTCCCAGGATCGCCGCCAACGCCGGCGGTATCGCGCGGGTCAGACGCGGCAGCACGTAGACAACCGCCATCGTTACCGCCACCAACCCGATCATGTAGTACAGCGGCGTACCGCTCAGCCAGGTCTCACCACTCTTGAAATGCTCAAGCTGCGCCAGGGCAATGACGATCGCCAGGCCGTTGACGAACCCCAGCATCACCGGGTGCGGCACCATCCGCACCAACTTGCCCAGGCGCAGCAGCCCGAACGTCGACATGATCAACCCGCCCAGCAGCACCGTCGCCAGCAAGTACTGCACGCCGTGCTGCACCACCAGCGCGACGATCACCACCGCCATCGACCCGGCAGCACCGGACACCATGCCAGGCCGACCACCGAACAGCGCGGTCAGGGTGCAAATGATGAACGCACCGTACAGCCCCATCAGCGGATTGAGATGAGCCACCAGCGCGAAGGCAATGCATTCGGGCAGCAGGGCGAAAGACGTCGTGAGGCCAGCGAGGGCATCGGCGCGTAGATGTTTTGGTTTCATGGGGGACCGCGTGCAGGGAGAAGCAGGAAGGAGTATGCGGATGTTACGGAATCGAGGGAGGCTCGGCCAGTTCATGCGACCTCAGAAACGCCTTCGCGAGCAAGCCCGCTCCCACAGTTGACCCGGTTCCCTCAGAGGAAATGCGGTCGAATGTGGGAGCGGGCTTGCTCGCGAAGGCAGCGACTCGGTGTTGAGCGAACTCAAACCATCTCGTGACGAATCCACTCCAGCACCGACGTACGCTTCGGCGCCCACCCCAGGATTTCCCGCGCACGCGTTCCGCGAACACGGCTGTTGGAGCCCAGGCCATAGTTGGCCATTTCATAACCCCACTCGTCTTCGGCGTCCTTCAGCGGCCAGTCTTGCGGCTTGCCCAGGTTCAGCGCCTCGGCGATCGCCGTGGTCATGTCGATGAAAGACGCTTCACCGCTTTCGACGAAGTAGAACGTGCCTGGGACGTTTTTGCTCAGCGCCAGCAGGTACAGCGATACCACGTCTTCGATGTGCACGTTGGACCAGATGTTCTGCCCGGTCCCGACATGGCGGACCACGCCGCTTTTACGCGCCTGCTTGAGCAAGCGCGGCAGCTGCACGCTGTCGCGCTTGACGCCCAGGCTGTGGCCGTAGATCAGCGTGTTGCAGATGACGGCCGAGTTCACGCCGTCCTTGGCCGCGGCGAGGATCAGGTTGTCGATGGCCACGCGTGCAGCCTTGTCCACGGTGGGTTCCGGCAAATTGTCTTCGTAATAGATAACGTCGCTGGGATGACCGCCCGAGGCATCGCCGACGATGCTCGAACCGCTGGTATGCAGCAATACCTTGTTGGAGCCGCGCAAGGCATCGAGCAAGGCTTCGACAGCGCCGCGATGGTCGCTGCTGGCGGCGTTGATCACGGCGTCGGCTGCCCGGGCTTGTTCGGCCAATAGTGCGCTGTCGTCCAGCGTACCGGTCACGGGGGTGATGCCCAGTGCCTTGAGCTCGTCCGCTTGCTCGGCGTTGCGCACCAGGCCGGTCACCTTGTGGCCGGCCTTGACCAGACCGGTGGCGATGGAGCCGCCGATGAAACCGGCCGCACCGGTAACGAATACGTTCATGGAGAAACTCCCTGCGTTGATAAGTGATGCAACGAGTATCAAGCAGTGATCCCAGACGAAAAATCCCTGCTGACCCAATTCACTCTTGCGCAGGAATCACGAATCAGTCGCTGAAATCCGTGGAAGCGTAAAGCGCCAATTTGCCCTGGATGAAGTCAAGGAAACACTGGATGCGCAAGGCCAGTTGCGAGTTGCGGTAGTACACCGCGTTGATCGGCTGGCGATAACCGCTGTTGAACTCGGCCAGCACGACCTTCAACCGCCCGGCATGAATGTCCTCGATGGTCATGTAATGCGACAGGCTGGCGATGCCCTGGCCTTCCAGCGCCAGATGGCGGATGGTTTCACCGCTGGACGCGCTGAGTGACGCCTGGATCGGCCAGCGATCGCCATGCACATAGCGCAACGGCCATTGGTTGAGGCCTTCGTTCTGGGTGAACCCCAGCAGGGTGTGTTCGGCCAGGTCCGCCACGGCTGTCGGTGTGCCATGTTTTTCCAGGTAGGCGGGACTGGCGACGATGTGCAGCGGACTGCATCCCAGCGAACGGGCGTGCAGGGTCGAGTCGGCGAGTGTGCCGATGCGGATGGCGATGTCGGTGCTTTGCTCGAGCAGGTCGATGATCAGGTCGTTGCTGTTGAGTTCGAGCTGGATATCCGGATAAAGCCGGCGGAACTCATCGATGTACGGCACGATGGCATGCAGCATGAACGGCGACGCGGCGTTGATGCGCAATCGCCCGGACGGCGTTTGCTGGCGCGAAGACAAGCGTTCTTCGAGTTGGTCCATCTGATCGAGAATCAGCTTGGCGTGCTCGAAGAAATATTTGCCCTCCTCGGTCAGGTCCATGCGCCTCGTGGTGCGGTTGATCAACGTGGTATCGAGCTTGGCCTCCAGCCGCGACAGCGTGCGACTGACCGCCGACGGCGTTTGCCCGACCTGCTCGGCGGCCGCGGAAATCGACCCGCACTCAATCACGCAGACGAAGATCTGCAGTTCATCGGATCTGGCTTTCACGTGTGTCCTCTTTCACGAATCGGCATGGCATGAATCGCCAGGATCGCAGCCTTCGGCAGCTCCTACAGGGTATTGCGTATACCTGTAGGAGCTGCCGAAGGCTGCGATCTTTTAAGCCATTGCGACCGATATTAGCTGAGCGTTACACCTTCAGCCCAAACACCTCGGCCAAGTGCTGCTCATAACGCGCCACATCGGCCTCGATGTTCGGGCGCTTCATCACGTCCACGCAGAGGAAAGTCGGCAAAGCGGTCATGCCGAGGAATTCGTTGGCCTTGTGGAACGGGAAGTACACCGCGTCCACGCCTTTGGCCTCGAAGAAGTCGGTCGGGTCGTCGAAGGCTTGCTGCGGCGCGTTCCAGGTCAGCGACAGCATGTATTGCTTGCCCTGGATCAGGCCCCCGCTGCCGTACTTCTGCGAGGCGTCGGAACGGGTGCGGCCATCGCTGGCGTAGAGGCTGCCGTGACCTTCGGTGAAGACTTCGTCGATGTACTTCTTCACGGTCCATGGCGCGCCCATCCACCAACCCGGCATCTGATAGATGATCACGTCGGCCCAGAGGAATTTGGCGACTTCTTCGGCAACGTCGTAACCCTCGTCGATGAAGGTGGCCTTGACATCCACACCGCCGCGATCCAGCACGCTCAGCGCGGCTTCATGCAAGGTGGTGTTGTAGCGGCCATCGGAGTGGGCGAATTGTTTGCCGCCATTGAGTAACAGGACTTTTTTCATGAGAGGTCTCGTAAGGGTCAGAAACTGGATGGCGGCAGCGTAACGATCCGCCTCGCGCGGAGTAAGCGCCGCTGTCGCAAAATACATTTGACCCACGCGCACGAATCACTAGGAGATTGTTGCCTTAGACTGGCGCCGATTCTGACTTGAGGAGTGTTTTCCAATGAGTGAAATGCAAGGTTTCATCCTGCACGCCAAGACCCGCCCGGAAAAATCCGACGCCTTCGAAGCGTTTTTCAGCGGCTACGTAGAAGCAAGTCGCGCCGAACCCGGCTGCATCGAGTACCACATGCTGCGCGACAAGCAGGACCCTACCCTGTTTATCTTCTTCGAGATCTGGCAGTCCCAGGCACATCTCGACGTGCACTCGAACCTGCCGCACATGAAGCAGTTCCTCGACCAACGCGATGAGTACCTGGAACGGGATTTCGAAATCCGCGCCATCGAGAGGCTCAGCCCGTCGTCCGCTAGCCGCTGATCAACAAATGGCCGCCGAGCAACCCGAGGCCAATGAAGAATACGCGCTTGAACAACAAGGCGCTGATCCGCTGGCGCAGCCACTGCCCCAGCCACATGCCGAGCACCGCCGGGATCAGCGCCAACAGCGACGCGCTCAACTCGCCGCCGCCAAGGGCGCCGCGCCATAGCAGCCCACCTGCGAGGGCAAGGGTGGAGACGGTGAACGACAGGCCCAACGCCTGCACCAGTTCGTCCTTGCTCAAGCCCAGCGCCTGCAGGTAAGGCACTGCCGGAATCACGAACACGCCCGTGGCCGACGTGATGACACCGGTCAACACGCCGCACATCGGACCTAGCCAGCACTCATTACCCGCACCGACACGCATGGTCGGCAAGAACAAGCCGCTCAGCGCATAGAGCAACAACGCCGCGCCCAATCCGCGCACCACCCAGTGTCCGCCGACCATGCCGATCCACAGCGTACCGGCGCCGGTGCCGATGAAAATCGCCAGCAGCATCGGCCACAGCCGCAGGACCAACCCGCGCAGATGCCCGCCGAAAGCCAGTTGCCAGACGTTGGTCAGGGTCGCGGGAATGATCAACAGCGCCGAAGCCTGTGAAGGCGCCATAGCCAGACCGAGCAAGCCCATGGCGATGGTCGGCAGGCCCAGGCCGATCACGCCCTTGATCATGCCGGCGAGCAGGAAGGTGGCAATGACCAGTAGTGAAAGGGTCAGGCCGAGATTCTGGTAGAACGAGACGAGGGTATTCATGGGCTAATGGTGAGCCCGGATTGGCGGGTTGAAAATCTGCCATATACTGAGCCTGCCTCTTGATTAGCAAGAGGCTTAAGTATTCGCCGTGGCTGCTGACGCCTTCGCGGGCAAGCCCGCTCCCACAGGGATCTTTGGCGGACACCAGATTATGTTCGATGCATTTCTACTGTGGGAGCGGGCTTGCCCGCGAAGAGGCCCGCCCACACGACACACCACTTGAGGCTGCAATGATGCACTTCGACCTGACCGACCTGCGCCTCTACCTGAACATCTTCGACACCGGCAACATCACCGCCGGCGCGGCGCATAGCCATCTGTCCCTGGCCGCCGCGAGCGCGCGAATCCGTGCAATGGAAGCATCACTCGGCACTGAGTTCCTGCAGCGCGGCCGTCGCGGCGTTACCCCGACGCCTGCCGGCAAGGCCCTCGCGCAACACGCCCGGGTCCTGCTGCAACAGGCCGCACGCATGCAGCAGGACCTGGCCGAATATGCCAAAGGCGTCAAAGGCCAGGTGCGATTGCTGTGCAACACCACGGCGATCACCGAATACCTGCCGGAGTTGCTCGCCGACTTCCTGCGCGAGCACCCCAACCTCGACATCGACTTGCAGGAATTGCCCAGCACGCGCATCACCCACGCGTTGCGCCAGGGTGCCGCCGACCTAGGCATCGTCTCCGATGCGGTGGACACCCAAGCCCTCGAAACCCTGCCCTTTCGCGACGACCCGCTGGTGCTGATCATGCCGCCCGGGCATCCGTTGGCCGACGGCGAACCGCCGACGTTCAGCGATACCTTGCAGCACGACTACGTGGGGTTGGCCGCTAATAGTGCACTCGCGGTGTACCTCGAAGAACAGGCGTTGCACGCGGGTATGCGCATGCAGATCCGCATCCGTGCGGAGGGTTTCGACGGGGTGATGCGCATGGTTGCCCGCGGCGCCGGGCTGGCGATTGTACCGCTGGCGGCGATCCAGCGCCGGGCACTGGATCAACCGCTCAAAAGCTTCTCGTTGAAGGAAGACTGGGCGCAGCGAAAACTGCTGCTGTGCGCGCGATCATTCACTGGCCTGCCCGGTTATGCCAGGGCGCTGCTCGAGGCGTTGCTCACTGAGTGAGGCCGGTTTGGGCTTCCTGAAAAACACGCCGTAGACAACGGTCAGCAACAACAGGAACGGCACACCGAACACCAGGGTCATCTTGAAGGCTTCGGTGAAATAGGTGGTGATCATCACCGCGCCCATCAGTACCAACCCCAACCAGGTGCTGTAGGGGAACAGGCGCATGCGAAACGACAGTTTTCGCTCGCCGTGACGCTGGTGATAACGACGGAAACAGTAGTGCGTCAGGAAGATCATGAACCAGGTGAAGATGGCGCCGAACATGGAGATCGCCATCATCAAGGTGAACGAACTTTCCGGGTACAGGATGTTGAGCAAGGTCGCCAGGGCAATGCCCGAGCTCGACAACAACAGGGCGTTCAGCGGAATCCCGCTCTTGCTCAACTTGCCCATGGACTTGGGGGCGTAGCCGCCACGGGACAGGCTGAACATCATGCGCGTGGTGATGTACAACTGGCTGTTCATCGCCGACAGCGCGGCGATCAGGATCACGAAATTCATCACCCCGGTGGCGCCCGGAATGCCGATGGCTTGCATGACCGTGACGAACGGGCTTTGCGTATGACCGGCCTGGACCCACGGCACAATCGCCAGCATCAGAGCGAGGGTCAGCAGGTAGAACACCACCAGGCGCACGATGGTCGCGCGAAAGGCTTTCTTTACCGCTTGCTCCGGGTCCTGCGCTTCACCGGCGGCCACGGCGATCATCTCCACGCTCAGGTAACTGAAGATCGACACGATGACCGCGACCCACATGCCTTGCAGGCCATTGGGGAAAAAACCGCCGTGGACGGTGTAATTGTGCACGCCGTATTCCGGGTTGCCGGAACCGAACACCACGTACACCGCAAGAATGATGAAGCCGACGATCGCGCCGATCTTGATGGTCGAGAACCAGTACTCGAACGTGCCGAAGGTCTTCACGCTGATCGCGTTGAGCACGATCAGCACACTGGAAAACGAGACGATCCACACCCACTCCGGCACGTTGGCAAACCAGTACTTCATGTACATCGCCACCGCTGTCACTTCCGTACCGACCGCCAGCACGATCGCCGCCCAATAGGCATAGCGCACCAGGAACCCGGCCAGGGGGCTGACGTAGAATTCGGCGTAAGCACCGAATGAGCCGGAGGTCGAATGGGCCACGGTCATTTCCGCCAGGCAGCCCATCAACAACAGCGTGATGATCGCGCCGATGGCGTAGCTGAGCAGCACGCTCGGCCCGGCATAGCCAATCGCGTAGGCGCTGCCCATGAACAGCCCGGTGCCGATCGCGCCACCAATGGCGATCATGCTCATTTGTCCGGACGTCAGCTGACGCCGCAGGCCCTGTTCACGGTTGGATATCGTTTCAAAACCGGCGTTATCGGTCATTTTTATGTCCTCTGAATATTGTCTTTCTTGAAGAGCACGTCTTGGTTTTTACCGGTGGGGATCAGCCACGCACAGCAGGACACGGATCAGAAAATACTCAGTGGATATTCGATGATGACGCGCACTTCGTTGTTGTCCGTGGTATCGGCCCGCGCCACTTGCGCGGTGGAACGCACACTGGCCTGGCGCACCCTCACCGACAGGTCACGCGCCTTGCCCGACTGCACGACGTAGCGCGCCTCGATGTCGCGTTCCCAGCGCTTGCCGTCATCGCCGTAGCGTCCGTAGGCGCCGTTGGGACCACCGTCGTAATGGCTGTCGTCGATATGGTCACCGCTGACGTAACGGGACATGAAGCTCAGCCCCGGCACACCGAACGCCGCCATGTCCAGGTCATAACGCAGTTGCCATGAGCGCTCGTTGGGGGCGTTGAAGTCGAGCACCTGAACCGAGTTGGCGAGGAAAATCGAAGTGCCTGGCTGTTGATCGAACCCCAGGTAATCGAACGGCTCGTTGCCATCGACTTGTTGATACGCCAGGGTCAATCGGTGAGCGCCGAACTTATACCCGGTGGCCAGCGACCAGGTGGTGTTGTCGATTTTTCCGGCCAGGCTCTGACCATCGTCGTTGGTGCGGTAGATGTTGAAATCCAGGTTCAGCGACTGGCCTTCACTCAGGGCAAAGGTGTAGTTGCCGTTGGCGTAGTACTGCCGCCAGATATCGGTGAACTGCGAGCCGTAGAGGCTGATGCTCAGTTGGTCGCTCAGGGCATAACTACCGCCCAGATAATCGACACTGCGGGTTTCCACGCCAGCGTACAGCGCTTTCAGCGCGCCATCGGCATTGGTCGAGTTACTGTCGTTGCCGGCGGTGAAATGACCGATGTCCAGTTGCAAGGCCTTGAGTTCATCGCTGGTCAGCTGGAAGCCCGTGGCAACACTGGTGAACAGTCGCGCATTGCCGGTGCCGAACACCGGGTTTAGCGGGGTCAGGTTGCCGTACTTGAGTTCGGTCTGCGATACCCGCGCCTTCACCGCGCCACCCGCTTCGGAGTACTCATCCTCGGGGCGACCATCGGCATCGACCGGCAGCAAACCGGTGCCGGTGCGTCCCTTGCCACTGTCGAGCTTGATGCCCAGTTGCGCGTAGGCATCGACCCCGAACCCCACCATTCCCTGGGTGTAGCCGGAGCGGTAATCGAGCATGATCCCGTGGGCCCATTCATCCCGATAATTCTGTCCGCCAGGGTTGTTGAGGTTATTGCGGTAGAAATAGAAGTTGCGGTTGGTCAGGGTCAGGCTGCTGCCTTCGACGAATCCATTGTCGGCAGCGGCATAGGCCATTTGCCCGAGGCAACTGCCGATGGCGAGCGACAAGGCGGGCCAGGGGGACAGTCTCATTCTGCGTGCTCCTTATTATTGTGTTTGCACAGAACAGTTGATTGATCGCAGGCGAAGCCCTGCCGCCAGGAAACCTGGCAGCAAGACCTGGACAACGCAGGTATCAGGTGACGCTGTGGCGAACCTGGAATTGCGCTTGCGCCCAGGTTTTCTGATCGAGAATCTCGCCGAGGATCTGCACCGCATCCCAGACCTCGGTGAAGGTCGTGTACAGCGGGGTGAAACCGAAGCGCATGATGCGCGGCTCGCGGTAGTCGCCGATCACGCCCCGCTCGATCAGGGCCTGGATCACCGCATAACCTTCGGGGTGTTCGAAGCTGACGTGGCTGCCACGCTTGGCGTGCTCACGCGGGGTGATCAACTTCAGTTCGTGAGCCGCGCAACGCTGTTCGACCAGTTCGATGAACAAGTCCGTCAGGGCCAGGGATTTACGGCGCAAGCTGGCCATGTCGGTCTGGGCGAACACATCCAGCCCGCACTCGACCATCGCCAACGACGTGATCGGCTGGGTACCGCACAAGTAACGGGCGATGCCGCTGCTCGGCTCGTAGCGCGACTCCATGGCGAACTGCCGCGAGTGGCCGAACCACCCCGCCAGCGGCTGCGGCACCAGATCGCACAACAGCGGCGAGACCCAGACGAACGCCTGCGAACCCGGACCGCCATTGAGGTATTTGTAGGTGCAGCCGATGGCGTAGTCGGCGCCCGCCTGATGCAAGTCGACCGGCACCGCGCCAGCGGAATGCGCCAGATCCCAGATGGCCAGCGCCCCGCACTCATGGGTCAGCGCGGTCAGCGCTTGCATGTCGTGCATGTAGCCGGTCTTGTAGTTGACGTGGGTGAGCATCACCACCGCCGTGTCCTGGTCGATCGCTTGTGGCAGCTCTTCAGGGCTATCAACCAGGCGCAAGGTGTAACCCTGCTGCAGCATGTCGGCCAGGCCTTCGGCGATGTACAGGTCAGTGGGGAAATTGCTGCTTTCGGTGACAATCACCCGCCGCGCTGGCGACCTTGTGGCTTGCACCCGCAGCGCGGCACTGAGCACCTTGAACAGGTTGATCGAGGTCGTGTCGGTCACCACCACTTCACCGTCACGGGCGCCGATCAACCCGGCCAGGCGATTACCCAAACGCTCGGACAGATCGCGCCAACCGGCAGTGTTCCAGCTGCGGATCAGGCCATTGCCCCACTCTTGGGCAATCACCTCCTGAGCACGCGCCAATGCCGCGACCGGGCGTGCGCCCAGGGAATTGCCATCGAGATAAATCACACCGTCGGGTAGCGCAAATTGCTGGCGTAGCGGCGCGAGAGTGTCCTGGGCATCACGCGCCAGGCAATCGTTTCTTGTTGTCATCGGGTGTCCTGTTCTTTGAAGGTCGTAGCGTTTATGCAGGCGTTGCCGGCCCCTTTTTCGTGGAGAAATAATGAACGATGCCTTGGAGAATTTTCGTGCAAACTAAGCGGCTACGAGGTAGTTATTTCGCATAAAATTCGAATCCAACACCCATAAACGCGGATTTACGCCAGCCATGAATCTCGACTCGACAGACCTGCGAATCCTCCATCAACTGCAACAGGATGGCCGCATCAGCAATCAGGAGCTGGCAGAGAAAGTCGCCCTGTCGCCGTCGGCCTGTCTACGAAGGTTGCGGCTGTTGGAAAGCGAGGGAATCATCAGCGGCTATCGCGCGGTGCTCAATGCCGAACGGCTGGGGATCGAACTGGAAGCCATCGTCCATGTGTCGTTGCGACAGGACGTCGAGGATTGGCACGAGACCTTTATCAAGAAGGTCCAGTCGTGGCCGGAAGTGGTCACCGCGTATGTGATTACGGGAGCGAGCAACTATGTGCTGCGCGTCCAGGCGCGTAATCTCAAACACTTCTCCGACTTCATCGTCAACCACTTGAACCGCACGGCGGGGGTGACTGATATCCGCTCGGAAATCGTCCTGCAGAAGATCAAGGAGCGTGAATCGTTATTGGACCTGGTGGTGCGCAAGTAAGAGAGCAATGCCTAATACACTGCTAAACCTGTGGGAGCGGGCTTGCTCGCGAAGAGACAGTGTCAGTTGACATCAATGTTCACTGATCCACCGCATTCGCGAGCAAGCCCGCTCCCACATGTAAGTGTTTTAGCCGCGCAGGCGCCGGGCTTCATTGCGCTGCAAGGTCATGCTCGGGGACTCGTCGAACAGCTTGCGGTACTCGGCGGAAAAACGCCCCAGGTGCGTGAACCCCCAGCCCATGGCGATCGCGGAAATATTGCGCGCCGAGCCGTGTTCAAGCAGCTCCTGACGCACGCCGTTCAGGCGGTACTTCTTCAGGTAGACCATCGGCGACAATGCGAAGTACTTCTTGAACGCCTCAAACAGCTTGAAGCGTGAAACCCCGGCAGCCGCTTCGATGTCCTCCAGGTGCAAAGCCTCGCGAGCATTGTCATGAATGTATTGCCGCGCCCGGATCAGGTAGTGCGGCAACTTCACGCCCAGCACCTCGCGCAACTCTTCTGAATAGTTGTTCGGCTGGGCGAGGATCAAGCCTTTGATCAGCGAACTTTCAATGTCCCGGGTGAAGGCCACTTGCTCGTAGAGGTCGCTACCGTGCTCCAGCTCAGCGATGAAATAGCGCGCCATGCGCCACCACGAAGCCGACGCGCCATCGACCGCATCCATCATCGGTTCGAAGCGCAGCGGCGCATCCAGGGGCCGCTGCAGCAGGCCTTCCAGGGACTCACTCATGGCGACGCGGGTAATCACCACCTGGACTTTGCGGCAGTCGCCGGAAATCGCCAGCAACTGGTTTTCATTGGGGGAAATGATCACCCCCTGGTCGCGGTCGGATCTCACCACCCTGCCGTTCTTGCTCAGCTCCTGTTCGCCCACCAGGGGCAGGCTCAGGCTGTAGCTGCTGAAGCGCTCGGGATCCTCGATATCGATGGTGACATCGGTGCCGTATTCGATGGTGCCCAGCGTCGTGGCCATCGACTTGAACGTGTTGGCACTGTGATGGAAGCGGATCCGCTCGGGCGTCGAGGTCACGAGTCGATGCGGCCCGCAAATACCGGACATCCAGCTTCTTGCGGCCTCGAGGTCGTCGCTGTCGACACGAATGTCGCGACTCTGCGGATCGGTTTTGCTGTTCATCACGGTGCACCCACGGGCTATTTTCCAGCGCGCTCTGACGGCGCGTCTCAGGCGTGGAAAACGCAAGTTCCAGGCCACAAAACGCCAGCGCCAACTGAGTGGATAGCAATCCTCGACTATGTGGATAACGTAGCCGGTGAACGTGTCCCAACAGGCACTCGACGTTGCGCAAAACAGTACCTGATTGCTGCACACAGGTGCAGCCATTCATCGTTTGGTGCGCCTTCTGGGTAGTCGCTGCCCAGTTTGATACCGAGTGGGTGTTACCCCACGAATTTTACGGACTGCCTTCGCCCACAAACCGGATAGACCCCCACCCGCCCCACTCCCTCTAATGAGCACACCGATTAGCCCCAATAAAAAACAGGTGCACACCCATGAGTGGCGAAAAAAACGTCGAGCAGTGGAAAGCGTTTATCCAGGGCTGCCTGGACTTCCGTCCGGCAGAAGGCGTGTTCCGCATCGCCCGGGACATCTTTACCGAGCCGCAGTTGTTCGATCTGGAGATGGAACTGATCTTCGAGAAAAACTGGATCTACGCCTGCCACGAAAGCGAGCTGGCCAATAACCACGACTTCGTCACGATGCGCGCCGGTCGCCAGCCGATGATCATTACCCGCGACGGCGACGGCCAGCTCAACGCATTGATCAACGCCTGCCAGCATCGCGGCACGACCCTGACCCGCGTCGGCAAGGGCAACCAGTCGACCTTTACCTGCCCGTTCCATGCCTGGTGCTACAAAAGCGACGGGCGCCTGGTGAAGGTCAAGGCGCCGGGCGAGTATCCGGAAGGCTTCGACAAGGCCACGCGCGGCCTGAAGAAGGCGCGCATCGAGAGCTACAAGGGTTTCGTATTCATCAGCCTCGATGTACACGCCGACAACAGCCTCGAAGACTTCCTCGGCGATGCCAAGGTGTTCTTCGACATGATGGTCGCCCAGTCGCCAACCGGTGAGCTGGAAGTGTTGCCCGGCAAGTCGGCCTACACCTACGACGGCAACTGGAAACTGCAGAACGAAAACGGCCTCGACGGCTATCACGTCAGCACGGTCCACTATAACTACGTGGCCACGGTGCAGCATCGCCAGCAGGTCAACAGCGAGAACGGCACCGGCAGCGCCAGCACCCTGGACTACAGCAAGCTCGGTGCTGGCGACGCCAACACCGATGACGGCTGGTTCGCGTTCAACAATGGCCACAGCGTGCTCTTCAGCGACATGCCGAACCCGTCCGTGCGCTCCGGCTACGCGACCATCATGCCGCGCCTCGTCGAAGAACACGGCCAGGAAAAGGCCGAATGGATGATGCATCGCCTGCGCAACCTGAACATCTACCCGAGCCTGTTTTTCCTCGACCAGATCAGCTCGCAATTGCGCATCATCCGGCCGGTGGCCTGGAACAAGACCGAGATCATCAGCCAGTGCCTGGGGGTGAAAAACGAGTCGGACGCCGACCGCGAAAACCGCATTCGCCAGTTCGAGGATTTCTTCAACGTGTCGGGCCTGGGTACACCCGACGACCTGGTGGAATTCCGTGAAGCCCAGCGCGGTTTCCAGGCCCGCCTGGAGCGCTGGAGCGACATTTCCCGCGGCAGTCACCGCTGGGCC
This sequence comes from Pseudomonas sp. V98_8, assembly GCF_029967975.1. Classification (NCBI taxonomy): domain Bacteria; kingdom Pseudomonadati; phylum Pseudomonadota; class Gammaproteobacteria; order Pseudomonadales; family Pseudomonadaceae; genus Pseudomonas; species Pseudomonas sp. V98_8. Next base: position 23,112 of record NZ_JASCAE010000084.1, on the reverse strand, counting down.
ACCGGCGCCACGCCCAACAGCGAGTCGATCGGCATCGCCCCGGCCATGACCGGCACCGAATTCACCCACGAAGGGCTCTACGTCAACCAGCACAGCAACTGGCAGAAATTCCTGCTCGATGGCCTGGACGCGAAATCCCTGAAACTCCGTGAGGTGCAATGATGAATGCGCAATTGCAGTACCAGATCGAACAGTTTTTCTATCGCAAATCCGAACTGTGCGATGCCCAGGACTGGGACGCCTACATCAAGCTGTTCGACGAGCAGAGCGAATTCCACCTGCCGCAATGGGACTCGGAACACGTCTACACCCGCGACCCCAAGCGCGAGATGTCGCTGATCTACTACCCCAACCGTTCAGGCCTGGAAGACCGTGTGTTCCGCCTGCGCACGGGCAAGTCCGCCTCCTCGACACCGATGCCGCGCACCTTGCACCTGATCAGCAACGTGCGGATCGGCGAACTTGAAAACGGTGAACTGGAGGTGCGCCTGAACTGGCACACGCTGTTCTATCGCCTGGCCACCTCCGAGCAGTTCTACGGACGTGCAACCTACCGGCTCAAGCCCCACGCCGACAGTTGGCTGATCAGCCGCAAGCATGTGCTGCTGCTCAACGACACCATCAACTCGGTACTCGACTTCTACCACCTCTGAATCCAAGGAGATCGAGGCATGAATCATAAAGTGGCGTTCAGCTTTGCCGACGGCAAAACGCTGTTCTTTCCCGTACAACCCAACGAAATCCTGCTCGACGCCGCCCTGCGCAACGGCATCAACATTCCTCTGGATTGCCGCGAAGGCGTCTGCGGTACGTGCCAGGGTCGCTGCGAATCGGGTGACTACAGCCAGGATTATGTGGACGAGGAAGCGCTCTCGAGCCTGGACCTGCAGCAGCGCAAGATGCTCACCTGCCAGACCCGGGTGAAGTCCGATGCGGCGTTTTATTTCGACTTCGCATCCAGCCTGTGCAATGCCTCGGGTCCGGAACAACTGAGCGCAACGGTGACCGGCGTCAGGCAGATTTCGGCCAGCACCGCGATCCTGCACCTGGATCTCGGTACGACGAACCCACTGGATTTTCTGCCGGGGCAGTACGCCCGGCTGTCGATTCCGGGGACTGAAAGCAAGCGCTCCTACTCGTTTGCCAATCGGCCGAGCGAGCACAATCAACTGCAGTTCCTGATTCGCCTGCTACCCGACGGCGTGATGAGCAACTACATCCGGGAACGCTGCCGGGTAGGCGACGAAATCATGCTCGAGGCACCGCTGGGTGCGTTCTATCTGCGGCATGTGGCCAAACCACTGATCCTGGTGGCGGGTGGAACCGGGCTGTCGGCACTGCTGGGCATGCTCGACGACCTCGCCGAGCGCGATTGCACGCAGCCGGTGCACCTGTACTACGGCGTGCGCGACGCTGCCGACCTGTGCGAACGGGCACGTATCGAGGCTTATGCCGAAAGCCTTCCGGGGTTTCGCTACACCGAAGTGGTCAGCGATCCATCGCCACAGTGGACGGGCAAGCGCGGCTACATTGCCGAGCATTTCGACCTCAGTGAACTGCGCGACGCGCCGGTCGACATGTACGTCTGCGGGCCACCGCCGATGGTCGAGTCGATCAAAGACTGGTTGCAGGCCCAGGCGCTGGACAGCGTTCACCTGTATTACGAAAAGTTCACCGAGAGTAATATCTGATCTTTCAAACCAGGCCTGACAACAATAACCAGAAGGGAACGAGATGGCGGATGAAATCTTGCAACAGGGATCGCTCAAGCGAGGGTTGAAAAATCGACATATTCAACTGATCGCCCTGGGCGGGGCGATTGGTACCGGGCTGTTCCTCGGCTCTGCGGGGGTACTCAAGTCGGCCGGCCCGTCGATGATCCTCGGTTATGCGATTGCCGGATTCATCGCCTTCCTGATCATGCGCCAGTTGGGCGAGATGATTGTCGAGGAGCCGGTAGCCGGTTCGTTCAGTCACTTCGCCCACAAGTACTGGAACGGTTTTGCCGGTTTCCTCTCCGGCTGGAATTACTGGGTGCTGTACGTGCTGGTGGGCATGGCCGAGCTGACGGCCGTGGGCAAGTACGTGCAGTTCTGGTGGCCGGAAATCCCGACCTGGGTCAGCGCCGCGGTGTTCTTCGTCCTGGTCAACCTGATCAACACGATGAACGTCAAAGTCTTCGGCGAGATGGAGTTCTGGTTCGCGATCATCAAGGTCGTGGCCATCATCGGCATGATCGTCCTGGGCTGCTACATGCTGTTCAGCGGCACCGGTGGCCCACAGGCGTCGGTCAGTAACCTGTGGAGCCACGGCGGCTTCTTCCCCAACGGCACCACCGGCCTGCTGATGTCGATGGCATTCATCATGTTCTCCTTCGGTGGCCTGGAACTCGTCGGCATCACGGCCGCTGAAGCCAGCGAACCGAGGAAGGTGATTCCCAAGGCGATCAACCAGGTGGTTTATCGCGTGTTGATCTTCTACGTCGGCGCACTCACCGTGCTGCTGTCGTTGTACCCTTGGGATCAACTGCTGCAGACCCTTGGCGCGTCCGGCGATGCCTACAGCGGCAGCCCGTTCGTCCAGATCTTCTCGTTGATTGGCAGCGATACCGCCGCGCACATCCTCAACTTCGTGGTGCTCACCGCGGCGCTCTCGGTCTACAACAGCGGCGTCTATTGCAACAGCCGCATGCTCTACGGCCTGGCCGAACAGGGCGATGCACCGAAATCGCTGATGAAACTGAACAAACAGGGCGTGCCACTGCGGGCGCTGGGCATCTCGGCGCTGATCACCATGCTCTCCGTGTTGGTCAACTACCTGGCGCCCCATGAGGCGCTGGAATTGCTGTTCGCCCTGGTAGTCGCCTCGTTGATGATCAACTGGACGCTGATCAGCCTGACCCACCTGAAGTTTCGCAAAATCATGGGCCAGCAAGGCATCGTGCCGAGCTTCAAGTCGTTCTGGTTTCCTTACAGCAACTACCTGTGCCTGGCGTTCATGGCCATGATCATCTGCGTGATGTGGATGATTCCGGGCATACGCGCGTCTGTCATTGCTATCCCGGTGTGGGGGTTGATCATCTACGGGTTCTACCGGATGCGTGTGGCGCGGGATCGCAGCTTGCCTGTCGCGCAATAATCCTTGGCCCAACAAAAAGCCCCGGCATTCAATGAATGCCGGGGCTTTTTAATGCGCGTCCCCTGTAGGGGCGAGCCTGCTCGCGATGAACCTGAAAGCGCGCCGCGGGGTGTCAGGTTTCCCGCGTTATCGTAGGCCTCCATCGCGAGCAGGCTCGCTCCTACAGGGATAAAAACGTCAGATCACAGGGTCGAACGCACCCGCCACAACTCCGGGAACAGCACGGTATCGAGCATCTTGCGCAGGTAACCCACCCCTTCTGTGCCGCCAGTGCCTGGTTGAAAGCCAATGATCCGCTCGACCGTGGTGACATGGCGGAAGCGCCACTGGCGGAATGAGTCTTCGAGATCGATGAATTTCTCGGCCAGTTGATAGAGGTCCCAATAACGCGACGGATCCTTGTAGACCACACGCCACGCCGCTTCTACCGAGGCGTCATGTTGCGTCGGGCTCGTCGGGTCACGCTCGAAACGCTGAGGGTCAATCGCAAGGCCAGCGCTGGCCATCAAGCGAATAGCTTCGTCATACAGCGAAGGTGTGGCGATGGCTTTTTCGAGTTCCTGCAACAGCTCCGGCCGATGGGCGTGGGGGCGCAATAGCGTCGCGCTCTTGTTGCCCAGGATGAATTCGATTTCACGGTACTGAAACGACTGGAAGCCCGACGATTGTCCCAGGAAAGGCCGGATCGCGTGGTACTCGGTAGGCGTCATGGTGGCCAGTACTGTCCACGCATGCACCAGTTGATCAAAGATCCGCGAAACCCGCGCCAGCATCTTGAAGGCCGGCGGCAACTCTCCCAGCCGCATGTGTTCGCGGGCAGCCTTGAGCTCGTGCAGCATCAGCTTCATCCACAGCTCAGAGGTCTGGTGCTGGATGATGAACAGCATCTCGTTATGATCCGGCGACAAGGGGTGCTGGGCACTGAGGATACGGCCCAGGTCCAGGTAGTCGCCGTAGCTCATGGAGTCGGAAAAATTCAGCTCGGCGTTATGCCATTCCTCTGTCTGATTGGCAGGCGAATACGGACATTGGCTCATTGAGCAGGCTCCTCATGTGGCGTGGAATTCAGTGGACGCAAGATAGCCCTGACCGGGCTGGCGTCGAGGTTGGCAAAGCGCAGTGGCAGCGCGATCAACTCGTAATCCCCTTCCGGTACGTCATCGAGCACGATGCCTTCGAGAATGGCCATGCCGTGACGCGCCACGGCGTTGTGCGAATCCATGGTCTTGGATTGCTGCGAGTCCAGCGATGGCGTATCGATGCCGATCAGACGCACGCCGAGACTGGCGAGCAGGTCGACGGTGTCTTTGGCGACCGCCGTGAATTCGGGGTCCCAAGTGGTCAACGGCGCGCGTTGGTAGGTCCGCAGCAGGACGCGTTCGGGCAAATTGTCCAAACGACCTTGCAGTTGTCCGGGTTGCACCAGTGCGCCGCTGCCAAGGCAATGCACCACCCGGCAAGGCCCGATATACACATCGAGGGACACGTCGCCGATGGCCGCGCCGTCCTTGCTGTAGTGCAGTGGCGCGTCGACATGGGCGCCGGTGTGCGGCGACAGCGTGATGCGCCCGACATTCACCGGGCATTCCGGCCCCAGTGTCCAGACGCGTTCTTCCTGAAACGGCGTATCTCCCGGCCAGGTCGGTGTTGCGGTACTCAAGGGCGGGCTGATGTCCCACCACGACATTGTTTTTTTCATTGCACAGCTCTCGGCCTTTTCCGAAGTGAATGATACGAGCGATACCTGTGCATGTTCTTGCAAAAAGATTCGAAAAAGCCTGGGGCTTTCGCACAAACTGCCAGATATCGGCGGTTTATCGAGTGGAAATTTCAATGGGCTTGCAGGGGCTTTCAGCCGTCAAGCGGGTGAGGGTCGCTGCGTTTCTGGATACCTCGATGTCGAGCACAGACAACTGATCCCCCGGCAGGCCCTATAGGGTGCGTCTTCAGCTCTCCCCCAACGCCGGAGTCATCATGACCGCACCGATTACCGTTCTTCGCGACACCCATCCGCTGCCCGTACTCGACGCCTGCAAATGGGAAAAACTCGAAGGCGACCCGCACACCGTCAACCTCAACGCCTACACCAGCGAAGATGGCAGCAAGATCATGGGCACCTGGATCTGCACGCCAGGCAAGTGGTACGTGGAATATGTGAAGTGGGAATACTGCGACTTCCGCGAGGGTTACTGCATCATCACCCCGGAAGGAAAAGAGCCGATCCATTTGCGCGCCGGTGACATTTTCGTCATTGAGCCGGGGATGAAAGGCACCTGGGAAGTGGTGGAAACCGTGCGCAAGTACTTCGTGTTTGCCTGATGCAAAAAAACCGGGAAATCACCCGACGTGATTTCCCGGTCAATGTCGATGCGCACATGCAATACGAGCATGCTCGCGATGGACTCAAGAGCGCCGCGTGAACCCAGGAAACACGCGTCATCGTTAACGACCATCGCGAGCAGGCTCGCTCCCACAGTTTTTATTGCGGCTTGCGATAACTGTTGATGATCGCCGAGAAGTCACTGCCGCCTTCCCCACGCAAACTCATCGCCTGGTACAACTGCTGCGCCACCGCGCCCAGTACCACCGGCTGGTGCGCCTGACGGGCCGCTTCCGTTGCCAGTCCCAGATCCTTGAGCATCAGCTCGGCACCGAAGCCACCGGTATAGCCGCGCGAGGCGGGTGCCGTTTCGACGATGCCCGGCCATGGGTTGTACATCTCCGAACTCCAGCAACGTCCGGTGGAGCTGTTGATGATGCCCGCCAGCACCTTGGTGTCGATGCCCAAGGCATCGCCCAGGGCCATGGCTTCACTGACGCCAACCATGGAAATGCCCAGCAGCAGGTTATTGCAGATCTTGGCAATTTGTCCGGTGCCGACTTCACCGCAATGGACGATGTTGCGACCCATCTGCGCCAGCACCGGTTGCAGGGTCGCGAAGAGTTCCGGGGTCGCACCGACCATGAACGTCAATGTCCCCGCCGCGGCGCCCCCGGTGCCACCGGAGACCGGCGCATCGGCCATGGCCACGCCCTGCTTGGCAGCGGCGGCGGCCACGTCACGGGCGGTCTGCGGATCGATGGTGCTGCAATCCACGGCGGGCATACCCTTGCCGATACCGGCGAGCACACCGTCTTCGCCCAGCCAGACGCTGCGTACATGCACGGCAGCGGGCAGCATGGTGATGACCAGCTCGGCACCTTGCGCCGCCTCACGGGCCGAAGCGCTGATAGTGCCGCCCAGTTGTTCAAGCTCCGCCAGCACGGTCTTGTTCAGGTCGACCAGGCGCAGTGAATGGCCGGCCTTGATGAGGTTGCGCGCCATCGGCGCGCCCATGTTGCCGAGACCGATAAAAGCAATGTTCATGTCCGGCTCCTTAACGCAGGTTGATGGTGGTGTTCACACCGTCGTTGACGCTGTCGTCATCGAACCAGCGGCTGGTGACGGTCTTGGTCTGAGTGTAGAACTGCACCACTTGCTTGCCATACGGGCCAAGGTCGCCAAGCTTGGAGCCACGGGAACCGGTGAAGCTGAAGAACGGGACCGGTACCGGAATCGGGATGTTGATGCCGACCTGGCCGACGTCGATTTCGCTCTGGAACTTGCGCGCCGCCGCACCGGACTGGGTGAACAGGCCCGTGCCGTTGCCGAACGGGTTGGCGTTGACCAGGGCAATCGCCTCGTCGAGCGTATTGACTTCCAGCACCACCAGCACCGGACCGAAGATTTCCTGGGTGTAGATTTGCATGTCGGGGGTTACACCGGAGAACAGGGTCGGGCCGACGAAGTTGCCTTTCTCGTAACCGGGAACCGTGATGTCGCGACCATCGAGCTCGAGTTTCGCGCCTTCCTTGATGCCGCTTTCGATCAGGTCGAGAATTCGCGCCTTGGCCTTTTTCGAGATGACCGGGCCGACGTCGGTGCCTGGCTCGCTGCCGGCATTGACCTTGAGTTTCTGCGCCAGCGCTTTCAAGTCAGGCAGCCATTGCTTGGCCGCACCGACCAGCACCACCACAGAAGTCGCCATGCAACGCTGGCCGGCCGCGCCGAAACCGGCACCCACCAGCGCATTCAGCGCCTGTTCGCGATTGGCATCGGGCAGCACCACGGCGTGGTTCTTCGCGCCCATCATCGATTGCACGCGTTTGCCGTGCTTGCCGGCCAGGTCATAGACGTGCGTGCCGACCGCCGTCGAGCCGACGAAGGAAACGGCCTTGATGTCTTTGTGGGTGCACAGCGCATCCACCACGTCCTTGCCGCCGTGCACCACGTTGAGCACGCCGGCCGGAATCCCGGCCTCGATGGCCAGTTCCACCAGCAGCATGGTCGACATCGGGTCCTGTTCGGACGGCTTGAGCACAAAGGTGTTGCCGCAGGCGATGGCCATCGGGAACATCCACAGCGGAATCATCGCCGGGAAATTGAACGGTGTGATACCGGCGCAAACGCCGATTGGTTGACGCAAGGTGTAGGTGTCCACGCCGCCCGCCACGTTTTCAGCGAACTCGCCCATTTGCAGGCTGCCGATGGAGCACGCGTGCTCGACCACTTCCAGGCCACGGAAAATATCGCCTTCAGCGTCGGCAATGGTCTTGCCCTGCTCGGCGCTCAGGACCGCCGCGATGCGCTTGGAATGTTCGCGGATCAACGCCTGCAGTTTGAGCATGATGCGCATCCGCGCGCCGATCGGCGTCAGCTTCCAGGTCTGGAAGGCGCGATGGGCGGCACTGATGGCGGCGTCGACTTCTTCAGCGGTGGCAAACGGCACCTTGGCCAGCACTTGCTGGGTTGCCGGGTTGATGATGTCGTGCCACTCGGTGGACTGCGATTCGACCCACTGGCCGTCGATCAACAGTTTGACCTTTTGCACGGTGGTCTCGTCAGGCGTAAGCGAAGCGTTCATGTGGGGTCTCCGAATCTTTGTTTTTATTTCAGGAGCCAGGGCGAAAAGTCACCCTGCGATAAGACGTGTGCCACGAATTGGTTATCGGGCTGTTTTTGGAGTATAGATGTGCAAACTTCTAATAAGAACGCACATAAAAGCCGGTCCATCATGCAAAAAAACATCACGTCTCTGGGTTCACTGAATTGGGATGACCTCAAGTTTTTCCTTGAGGTCTCACGCACCCGCAAGGCCAGCACCGCCGCCAAGCGCCTGGCCGTCGACTACACCACCGTGTCGCGGCGCATCAGTTCACTGGAAGCTTCGCTGGGCACCCTGCTGTTCGAGAAGTCCCGGACCAGCGGCTTTGTCCTGACCGCCGAAGGCCAACGCCTGATGGGCTACGCCGAGTCGATCGAAAGTACGCTGCATATGGCCTGCGAACAGGTCTCGGGCTCCGGGGTGGCCTTGTCCGGCCATGTACGCATGGGCTGCACCGAAGGGTTCGGCAGCTTTTTCATTACCCCGCAACTGAGTCACTTCGTCGACGCCTACCCGGCGATCTCAGTGGACATCCTGCCGCTGCCGCACTTCATCAGCCTGTCCAAGCGCGAGGCCGACATCGTCATCGCCCTGGAGCGCCCGGAACACGGCCCCTATGTCTGCTGCAAGCTGACGGACTACCGCCTGCAGCTGTATGCGACGCAGCAATACCTCGACAAGCACCCGGCAATCCGCCGCCCGGCCGACTTGGGCAAGCATTCGTTCATCAGTTATGTCGACGACCTGGCGTTCAGCTCCGAGCTGCTGTACCTGGCCAACGTGCTCCCCGGCGCCAGCGCCAATCTGCGCAGCACCAGCGTGATCGCGCAGTTCGTGGCCGCGCAACAAGGGCGATCACTGGCTATCCTGCCGTGCTTCCTGGCAGCCCAGGACCCACGGTTGTTGCCGGTGTTGCCGCAGGAAATCAACATCACCCGGCAATTCTGGATGTACTGTCGGGAGGATCTGAGGAAGCTCAAGCGGATTACCCTGTTGTGGGATTACATCCGCGCGGTGACCGAGCAGAACCAGGCGCTGTTGATGGGGGACAGTCGGCAGATGCTGTTCGCCGACTGAGGATGTTCAAGAACGTTCAGGTTGTAACCGGTTGGCGGCCAGCCACTTTCCTGGACAATGTCTTGCCGAACGCTATCCACCATTTTTCGTAATAGAAGGTTGAGATATGCGCGGTGATGAAAATGGCGGCGAACAACAACGGACGCTTCAGATATTTAACGATGGTATCCCCGCTACCCAGCCAGGTATGCGCCAGCAGCGGATGTACAACGTAGAGCGCGTAGGAGATGGTGGCGATATAAAACAGAATGCGGTTGTTCAGAACATGGGCAATGAATGTCCGGCCATTGAGCAGCGTACTCCCGACCATTGCGGCGGCAATGTAAGGGCGCAAGTAGTTCATGAAACCACCGTCGGGATGACTGGACACGATAAACAAGGCGAATAAAGCCATTTGCACGACCAGCATTTGTGCCGGCGCCTTCACAAGATTATTACCCAGTCTTTTGTGATAGATCAGCGCCAATATGCAACCAGAAAGAATTTCATCAATGCGGTAATAGGTATTGATGACGACATGGGCATCATTCATGACTCGATAGGTTGTGACGGCGATGGCGAGAAAAGGGATGAGCACCATCCACCTTTTCCTCATCATGACTACCAGCAAGGCGATGGCCACATAAAACTGGACCTCCATGCACAAACTCCATAAATGGCCGTTTACCTCGCCAAGCCACATGGGCGGCCAGTTGGCAAAGAACAAAAAGTTTGCGATGTAGTAATCCGGAGGGCTGCTCATGATAGGCAAGACAATTGCCATGTACAGCCAGGCAAGAGGCACAATGCGAAAGAACCTGCGAATCAGAAAATCAATGACGCTGTCGTTATTGAGCAGAAAACTTGTGATCAGGAAACCCGACAAGGTAAAAAATATAGCCATGCCCATGACGCCTGCAGCAGAATTCAACTGCAAAAACTTTGGGCCAAGTGGTAGCAGGTGACACGCCAGTACCAGCAAGATACTTATTCCGCGCCATCCATCAAGTACGTTTAATCGAGAGCCTGCTACGGAACTATCACTCATATTGGCATTCGCTCTTTGGATATAAAAACCCAATAGTCGTAGCAGTGAAATTTTCATGAAGCCAGACCATTCAAGCCTGAAGTCTAGGCCACCTTTTGCGCTTTACACTTCACGCCACGATAAAATTTTGTCGCGAGCATTTGGCTAAATAACTGTTTTTTTGACGTTGCTTTCATGGCGTGAAGTGCAACGTCCACTTTTTGGCAGATGCGCTGCGAGCGCTGTCAGGCGCTCGCCTCCTTGAGTTCCAGCATCAGCCCGCTCAAGCGTTTGACCCGACGTCGCACCGCCTCTTCGAAGACGCCAGCCCGAGGCTCGATCAATGTGAACCAATCCTTGGCCCGGGTGATGCCGGTATAGATCAGCTCCTTGGTGAGCACCGGGTTCAGGGCATCGGGCAGGATCAACGCAGTGTGGGCGAATTCCGAGCCCTGGGATTTGTGCACGGTCATCGCGTACACGGTTTCGACATCATTGAGGCGACTGGGCAACACAAAACGCACGCCGCCCTGGCCGTCGTTCCTCGGGAACGCGACTCGCAGCACCGGTTTCCCGGCCTCGGGCCCCTCGCGCTCGGGAAGCTTGAGGGCAATGCCGATGTCGCCATTCATCAAGCCCAGACCGTAATCGTTGCGGGTCATCAGCACCGGGCGGCCTTCGTACCACTGCTGGTCGCTGTCGATCAGCCGTGCCTTCAACAAGGCGTCGGTCACCCGCTGGTTCAAGCCTTCCACGCCCCACGGGCCTTTGCGCACTGCGCACAACAACTGGAAGGCGTCGAACGCTTGCAGGACCTGCCGGGCCCAATCGGTCCAGCGCGCATCTTCCAGGGGACAATCGAGCGCTGGACGCTGGTTGCGCAGCAGGTTCAAGTAATAGCGGTAGCCTTGCGGCCCCTCACCATGACCTTCGAGCAGCAGGCGCTCCAGCGCCCGATCCTGTTCATTGCGCAGGGACAGGCTGAACACATCGTCGTGGCTTCGCGCCGCCAGCAACTTGCGGGCTTGCGCGGGCTGTTGCTGGTTCACCCAACGAGCCAACTGGCCAATGCCGCTGCCTTCGCCGAAACGCCGCGAGTGGCGCAACATCACCACTTGCTGGGCCAGCGGATGGGTGCCCTGGGTGTCTTCCTGCAGCCCACTGTCTGCCAGGCTTTCGCCACTGACGGTTTGCAGCCATTGTCGAGTGTGTGGGCTATACCAGCCCGCTTCGGCGTCGCGACACAGATCGCCCAGCACGGCACCGGCCTCCACCGACGCCAGTTGGTCCTTGTCACCCAACAGCACCAGGCGGGCATGGGCCGGCAGCGCATCGAGCAGGTTGGCCATCATTTCCAGGTCGATCATCGACGCTTCGTCCACCACCAGTACATCCAGCGGCAAGTGATTGCCGGCGTGGTGACGGAAATGTCGCGTCCCCGGGCGGCTGCCGAGCAGGCGGTGCACGGTGGTGACGTCAGAGGGGATTTTCTCGCGGATGGCTTCAGTGACTTTAAGCGTGCGCACTTGTGCGCTGATGGACTCGGTCAGCCGCGCCGCCGCCTTGCCGGTTGGCGCCGCAAGACGAATGCGCAGCGGCTTGCCCGCCTCGACCGCCGGGGCCTGGAGTAATGCGAGCAAGCGCACCACCGTGGTGGTCTTGCCGGTTCCCGGACCGCCGGTGACGATACTGAAAGCGCTGCGAGTCGCCAGCGCGCAGGCGAGCTTTTGCCAGTCGACGATTTCATCGGGCCTGGCCGGACCGAATAGCCCCGTCAGGCGCTGCAACAAGTCCCCCGGTGCGCTCTCGTGCACCGCCAGGCGCTCGCGCAACGCATTGTCGATACGTCGTTCGTAGGTCCAGTAGCGTCGCAGGTACAGGCGCTTGCCGGCCAACACCAGAGGCCGCTGATGCACGCTGTCGCGCTCGTCCGCCGCCAATGCGACCAGGCTGCTGGCGGCCAGCACCTTGCACCAGTGGGCGCCATCCAGCCCTTCCAGCAGTTGCGATGGCAGCAACATCGCGCCACCTTGCAGGTCGCCTTCCGGGGGCAGCGACAGGGCGAAGTCCGGCTCCTTGAGGGTTTCGAACAGGTCCAGGCACACATGCCCATGACCCAACTGGTGACTGGTCAATGCCGCCGCCAGCAGTACCAGCGGATCATCGTTCGGAGCCAGTTCGTGAAGAAAACCGACGAAGGCCTTGTCCAGTGCTCGCAACCAGCCGCGCTCGACCCAACGCGTGAGCAGCAGCAACAAGTCTTCGGCACACGTCAAAGGGCTGAGTTGCGCCAGGCTGTCGGCACTCAATGGCGTCGACAGCACATTGGCGAAGGTGCGGTTCATAGCAATTCTCCCTGTTCCCAGGCGGGTTCGACCCTGGGCTGCGGCTTGCCCTGAAACAGGCGGTCCAGTTGCTCGATCAGCACCTTGGGTGGGCGGGCAAAATACACGCCCTGGCTTGGCGCACGGGTACCGCGCAGGAACAGGTACAGCGCGCCTCCGACATGCCGGTCGTAATCGTAATCGGCAAGCCGGGCCTTGAGCTGGCGGTGCAGGGCCAGCAGGTACAACACGTATTGCAGGTCGTAACGGTTGTCGAGGATCGACTGCTCCATGGCCTGCGCGGTATAGGCCGCGTCGTCGACGCCGAGCCAGTTGGATTTGTAGTCGGCGACGTAATAGCGGCCGTCATGCTCGAACGTCAGGTCGATAAAGCCCTTGAACATGCCGTTGAGCAACACCGATTCAGCGGCCACCCGAGGCACCCCGTTGTGGGTGTATTGGCACACCAGCGCATCGAGCTTGAGCACATCGACCTTGTGGCTGGCGAACCAGAACTCCATTTCGACCCGGTACTGGGTCAACTGCCCGAATACCACCGGTGCCTCGCCGCTGCCCAGCGGCAACGGCGACTTGAGCAGATGCTGCAGCCATTCACTCAGCGTGCTGATCCAGCCTTCCCAGCCACGGCGATTGCAGCGACGGGCAATCGCATCTTCCACGGCTTGCCCGGTGACGGCAAAACCTTCGTTGCCGGCCCATTCGAGCAACCCATGGAGAAAGGTGCCCGGGTTCGGGCCACGGGGGAATCGATGGATATCGGCACCGCCGGCCACCATCTCTCGAGGGGTATGCGGGTCAAGACGTTCGTCGTCGAAGAGTTTCTGTGCCTGTGCACTTTCGGGCGCCTGGTCACTGCCGATGCTCAGGCTGTCGCCGATGCGCAAGGCGCTGTAAGAGGCAATCCACCAGTTTTCACTGGCCTTGCGTTGCACGGTCAACGGTGCCAGCAACGCAGCGGTGTTCTGCGGTGGATGGTAGTGCTCGCGGGAGGCTTCAGGCATTTGTTCAAGACCAATCGCCGGACAGCCCTGTTGCAGGTCTCGCAACCAGGCCTGCAAGCCCGCCGACTCGTTCAAGCAAGCACCGCCGCCCAACAGATACCCCAGCGCCGACAGGTGCAGCACCGAGCTGTTGTTATTGCCGCGCTTGAGATCCGCCACGCCCAGCCAGCAGGCATGTTGCGCGCGGGTCAGGGCCACATACAGCAGGCGCAGGTCTTCGGCCAGGCGCTCGGTATCGGCCAGGGCAATCAGTTCGGCCGTGGGGTTCAAGGTCACCTGGGCCCTGCCCGCGGCATCGTGGTAATGCAACGGCAGACGACTGCCATCCACCGGTTTCGCCGAGCAAATGAACGGCAGGAACACCAAAGGGTACTCCAGCCCCTTGGACTTGTGGATGGTCACGACCTTGACCAGTTGCTCGTCGCTTTCCAGACGCAGGATCTGCTCTTCACCCGCCTGGCCCGACAACGCCAGGTGCTCGGACAAATGCCGGATCAATGCCTGCTCGCCATCAAGTTCGGCGGCCGCCTGTTGCAGCAACTCGGACAGGTGCAGCAGATTGGTCAGGACCCGCTCGCCATCGCTGCGCGCTATCAATGCCTGGGGCAGCTTGAAGTCATGCAGCAAGCGTCGCAGCATTGGCAACACGCCATGCTTGCGCCAAATCTCGCGATAGCGGCGAAACTGCATGACCCGCGCTTCCCAGGCCAGTTCGTCCTGGTTCAATTGCTCCAGCTCGACCAACGACAGATTCAATGTGATGCTGGCCAGTGCCGCGCGCAGTGGCCGCTCGACGTCCGGCTCGGCGCAGGCCTTGAGCCAGGTCAGCACGTCATGGGCTTCCTGCGCGGCGAACACCGAATCCTTGTCCGACAGATAAACGCTACGCACGCCTCGGTTGGCGAGCTCGGTACGCACCGCCTGCGCTTCCTTGCCATCACGCACGAGGATGGCAATGTCCGCAGGCATCAAGCCTCTGAGCGGCTGGTCATCGCGCACGAAGCCCGCAACCCCTTGTTGTCCGCCGTTGAGCAAGGCGGTGATTTCGCTGGCACAGGCGGCGGCCAGTTGTTGGCGATAAACCGCACCGGACAACGGCTGCTCGGCGCACAGGTGCCAGATGTTCAACGCCGGTACTGCCTGATCATCGATGCGCAGGACTTCCTTGCGCCCCTGGGACTCGACAGGCTGGAAGGGCACCGGGTTGTCGCCATTGTTTTCCCGGAACAGGAACGCCCCGCGCCCGGACTCGCGAGACTCGGCATAGTCGAACACGTGATTCACGGCACCGACCATGCCATGGCTCGAACGGAAGTTGGTGCCCAGGGTGTGCAGGCGGCCTGTGGTCGCCTGACGGGCCCGCAAGTAGGTATAGATATCAGCGCCGCGGAAGGCGTAGATCGCCTGCTTCGGGTCGCCGATCAGGAACAGCCCGCTGTCGGGGCTGTTGTCTTCAATGCGGTAGATGCTCTCGAAGATCCGGTACTGCACCGGGTCGGTGTCCTGGAATTCGTCGATCAATGCCACCGGGAACTGTTCGCGTATCAAGCTCGCCAGTCGCTCGCCACCATCGCTTTGCAGCGCCGCGTCCAGGCGCAGCAACATGTCGTCGAAGCCCATTTCCGCACGACGGCGCTTTTCCTCTTCGAAACGCGCCCCCACCCAATGGGCAGCGTGTTGCAGTACGGCCGCATCGGGCGTCGGCAAGCCATCAAGACAGGCCTTGAGCGCGGGCATGGCGTCCAGTCCCGGATGATCCGGCGCGGCGCCTTTCTTCCAGGCTTCTGCCATACCGTCGGGGGTCAGGCGCGTGAAGCCGGTGCCGATGTCCAGTTGCTCGAGGGACTCGTCTTCGGCCCAGGCTTTGATTTTCTCGAACCAGGGCTCGAAATACCGCGCCTGCATCTTGCGCCCGTCGACACTCTTGCTGGCGACACCTTCGTGACACAGGGCCAGCAACTCGTCGGCCCACTGGCGCCACGGCATCTTCAGCTCAAGCAAGGCGGCTCGCCGCTCCTGCAGGCACTCGGTGATCAATTGCGCCGGCTCTTTACCGGCGAGGGTGTCACGCGCGCTGGCGAACAACCCGCGGATCCGCGGCAACAAGGCGGCCGGACCGCCCCAATTGCTGCGCACCCAGTTCAACGCATCGCCCTGCATCGGATAACAGAACAAGCGCCAGTAATCGCGCAGCACTTCCCCCAGCAGATCGCTGTGGTCGGTTTCCAAAGTCTGAGTGAACAGGCTTCCGCTGTCGAAAGCGTGCTCGCGCAACATGCGCTGGCACCAACTGTGGATGGTCGACACTGCCGCCTCATCCATCCATTGCGCGGCGATGTCCAGGCGATTGGCGCAGCCTGGCCACTGCTCCGGCGCGTACTCTTGCCGCAGTTGGTTGATCAGTGCGTCGGGGGCCGGCGTTTCGTCGCGGAAAAACCGTGCAGCTTCTGCCAGTCGCGTACGGATGCGTTCGCGCAGCTCTTTGGTGGCGGCATCGGTGAAGGTCACCACGAGGATCTGTGGCGGCAGCAGTTCACGACCGAAACCCGTGGGCTGTCCATCGCTGGATTCGCCACCGTGCCCCAGAACCAGGCGCAGGTAGAGTGCGGAAATGGTAAAGGTCTTGCCGGTCCCGGCGCTGGCCTCGATCAGTTGACTGCCTCGCAGCGGGAACGCCAGGGCCAAGGGTGTCTGGGTGGTCATGGGCGGGCTTCCTCACTGGACACTGAGCGCCAAGGAGCCTCAAGCAGGGGTCGATACAAGGCATCGCACCAATCGACGAATGTCTCGTCGGCGACCAGGGCGTCGTAATCGGCGAACTGACGGGCCAGCGCCATGCTTTCGCGGCGCTCGCCGTCAGTGGTCAAGCCGTCCCCCTCATAGGCCTTGCGGGCCGCTGCCTGGGCTTTGGCCGGGTCGGTCTGCCCGAGCCATGCAAAGGCGGTCTTGACCGCTATCGGCAGGGGTTGGCGCATGCCGGATTGCCAGGCCAGTAACAGATCGGCCAGGGTTCGCAAGGCACTCTCCTGTGCAATCGGGTCGAGCAGCAGGCTGTCATCACTGGCGACCAAGGCCGTGGTCATCGGCATGCCGCTGGCGCACGCCACCAGATGATTGACCCACGGTCGTGTCAGCCGATGCCACTTGCGGGTCTTGATCGAACCAATGCTGTTGGGGATCGTCGTGACCGCCAGCAAGCCCCCGTCTGCCCGTTGATGCAGGCCACTGAGCCAGCCCTCGATACGCAGGTCGTCCACTTGCAGATTGACTGGCAGGGCACTGCTCAGGGATGTTGGCCATAACGCCAGGAGCTGTTGATAACGCGCAAGCAGATCCGGCAAGGGTTCGATCAACTCGCGTTGCAGGCATTCGCCAAATCCTGCCATGGGCAGCAGCCCACTGTTTTGCAGGCGACTGGCCTGCGCCTCCAGCACCTGCTCGGTGTTTTCCAGGTCTGCCAGCGCCGCGCCGAGCAAACTGTCGCTCAGGCCATAGCGTTGCAAGGCATCGAGGACAAAGGGTTCTTCATCGGCCAAAGGCGCTTCTGCAGCTTCAAAGAACACCTTCAATCGCTGACTGAAGAAGTGTCGCACCGGGTTGCGCAGGAAATCCTGCAACTGCCCCAGACTCAGCGGCTCTTCCTGGACGTGGGCATCGAGCATCTCATGGCCGGGCGCATGCCCGCCGTCTTGGTGAAGCACCTGCCACTCGCTGGCATAGCTGAACAGGGCATCTCCCTGGTGGAAGTAACGGGCACTGAAGGGTTGCAGCGGATGCTCCTGGGTCATGGCCTCAAGCAAGCCTTGCTCGGCATCGGCCAATCGCCAACCGCTGGCCAGGTGGTCACGGAGCTGGCCGATCAGCACCGATGCCGGGCGCTCGCTGTTATCGCGAATGCTGCGACCGACCCAGCTTATGTAGAGTTGATCGCGCGCCGACAACAATGCTTCCAGCAGCAAATAGCGGTCGTCCTCTCGCCGCGAGCGATCGCCAGGCCGGTAGTCGCTGCCCATGAGGTCGAAGTCCAGTGGCGGCTGTGCCCGCGGGTAATCACCATCGTTCATCCCCAGCAGGCACACCAGTTTGAACGGAATCGCGCGCATGGGCATCAAGGTACAGAAGTTGACCGCTCCAGCCAGAAAACGCTGGGACAATCGCCCCTGATCGAGACCGGCCAACCAGGCTTCACGGACGACGGTCAGCGGTAGATCGTCGTGCAAGCCAACTGACTCACAGTTTTCCAGCCAGGTTTCGCGTAACGTTTCCAGCTGCGTCAACAAATACTCGTCGTGCTCGTTACTGGCCTGGAAAAACAGTGCCACCAATGCCTGCAAGCGCAGGCTCCATTGCTGCGGCGATGCCGGTTGAGAGAGCTCGTGGTGGGCAATTTCCAGTGCGTCCAGTAGCGCAACCAGCGGGCCTATGAGCGCGGCATCCAGACCACCGATCTCGTCGTAGGGTTCGATGCCGCCACAGGCACCGGAACTGCCTACGGCATACCCGAGCAACATGCGCCGCAGGCCAAAACGCCAACTGTTTTGCTCCAATGCCTCGGGCAGCCCCAGGCCTGCGCGCTGCTCGGCGTTCATCCCCCAGCGGATACCCGCCCCTTCGATCCAGCGATGCAGGGTCGGCAGGTCACGTTCCTCCACGCCGAAGCGCTCCCGTAGCGCCGGGACGTCCAGCAGGTCGAGAATCTCGCTGACCGGGAAACGGCTGTCTGGCAGCTTGAGCAGATGCTCCACCGCGATCAACAGCGGGTCACGACCGCGCTGTCCTTGGTCCGCGAGGGTGAAGGGTATGAAGCGCGGATCGTGGCGCTCAAGCTGGCCGAACACCGCGCGAATATGCGGGGCATAGGCGTCGATGTCCGGGACCATGACAATCACATCCCGGGGACGTAGAAGCGGATCGGCGCTGAAGCGTGCGAGCAACTGATCGTGCAGGATCTCCACTTCGCGCTGGGCGCTGTGGGCAATGTGGAAGCGGATCGACGAGTCCTTCTGTAGATCCACGGCCGGCCAGTATTCACGGGTTTCGCCCAATGGACGCAACTCAAGGATGTCGTCTTGCAACTGGTTGAGCATGTGCAGGGGTTGGCTTTCACTGAACAGGTCGATGCGCCCGTCACGAAACGCCGAGCGATAGCTGTTGGGATCGTCGTAGCTGTCGAGCAGGTTGATGTAGTCCCGTCCCTGCTTGCCCCATGCAGCCAGTAAGGGATGCGCGTGTTGATGCAGGGTTTGCGGATCGAGAACGCCCGGCATGCCACTTTTGCGTGCCTGCCGTTTGTATTGATGACGTAGCAGGTCTTTGTCGGCGACGATGTCTGCCCAATGGTGTCGACAGGGGTTGTGCACGCACAGCAGCACCTGGCTGAACCGAGCCAGTCCGGCCAGGGCCTCGAGGGCTTGAGCCGGCAGCGAGGAAATGCCGAATACGATGACCCGTGACGGTAATCCACTCGGAGCCACGTCGAGACTGTTGATGCGTTCGATAAACCGCTGATGCACGCCGGCCCGGCTTTGCGCCATCCCTTCTTCACCGACATCCAGCAACAGTGCACGCCACAACTCTGCCTGCCAGGCATTGGCAGCAGTCAACAGCTTGGCTTCGCCCCTGCCGTTACGTAACTGGTGACGACCTTGCGCCCAGTCTTCGAGCCAATCGGCGCGGTACACCTGGTACTGGTCGAACAGATCCGCCAGTCGCTCAGCCAGTTGATAGCGTTTGCGCAAATCGGGGTCATGCGTGAGAAAACGCTGGAGCGGCTCGAAGTGTGGCTGATTGATCAACTGCGGCAGCAGACGCATCAGGCGCCAGGTCAGGGGGGCTTTATCCAGCAGCGACTTGGCCGGGATCTCGTCGCGACCCAGGACCATCCGGTAGAGCTGCCACATGAAACTGCCGGGCAATTGCACATCGATGGCGGCGGCGATCCCGCAGCCGCCCATGTCATCGTCTTCAGGATCTTCGGCGAGTGCCAGCTTAAGCCATTGCGCTATGCCGTTGCTCTGCACCAAGGCGATTTCATTTTCCAGGGGGGCCAGCGGGTAGCGCCGCATCCAGCTCACCACCAGGCTGCGTAACTCGTCCAGGCGATTACCGTGAACCACCATAAAACCAGCACTGAGGGACGTTGCGTCCGGCATAAAGGCTTCCTTGGAAAGCGCAAATCGAGGGACGACTTTAACATTGAAGGCGGTTGGCTTCATTTTTAGGAGCGAGCATGCTCCGGGCGGCGTTTCGATGATGAACTTGAGAACGCCGCGGGGTGCCAGGCTTCCCGCGTCATCGTTGACGTCCATCGCGACGGTGCGACGATTCGACAGGCTCGCTCCTACAGGAGGGTTAGCGATGGCCACAAAGACAAAACCCCTACCTGCATACGCAGATAGGGGTTTTGGAATTTAATCTTGACGATGACCTACTCTCACATGGGGAAACCCCACACTACCATCGGCGATGCATCGTTTCACTTCTGAGTTCGGGATGGGATCAGGTGGTTCCAACGCTCTATGGTCGTCAAGAAATTCGGGTACTGAGTCGTGGCCAGTTGGCCTCGCTTCAGCAAATTGGGTATGTGATAGCTTCGGTGTTTTGTGAACTTCGAACTTTCGGTTCGTTTCGTCTTCACACACCGCAATCTGGTCTCTTTCGTCTTTTCAACTAGGAGCATCAAATTGCTTGGGTGTTATATGGTCAAGCCTCACGGGCAATTAGTATTGGTTAGCTCAACGCCTCACAGCGCTTACACACCCAACCTATCAACGTCGTAGTCTTCGACGGCCCTTCAGGGGACTCAAGGTCCCAGTGAGATCTCATCTTGAGGCTAGTTTCCCGCTTAGATGCTTTCAGCGGTTATCTATTCCGAACATAGCTACCCGGCAATGCCACTGGCGTGACAACCGGAACACCAGAGGTTCGTCCACTCCGGTCCTCTCGTACTAGGAGCAGCCCCTCTCAAATCTCAAACGTCCACGGCAGATAGGGACCGAACTGTCTCACGACGTTCTAAACCCAGCTCGCGTACCACTTTAAATGGCGAACAGCCATACCCTTGGGACCGGCTTCAGCCCCAGGATGTGATGAGCCGACATCGAGGTGCCAAACACCGCCGTCGATATGAACTCTTGGGCGGTATCAGCCTGTTATCCCCGGAGTACCTTTTATCCGTTGAGCGATGGCCCTTCCATACAGAACCACCGGATCACTAAGACCTACTTTCGTACCTGCTCGACGTGTCTGTCTCGCAGTCAAGCGCGCTTTTGCCTTTATACTCTACGACCGATTTCCGACCGGTCTGAGCGCACCTTCGTACTCCTCCGTTACTCTTTAGGAGGAGACCGCCCCAGTCAAACTACCCACCATACACTGTCCTCGATCCGGATAACGGACCTGAGTTAGAACCTCAAAGTTGCCAGGGTGGTATTTCAAGGATGGCTCCACGCGAACTGGCGTCCACGCTTCAAAGCCTCCCACCTATCCTACACAAGCAAATTCAAAGTCCAGTGCAAAGCTATAGTAAAGGTTCACGGGGTCTTTCCGTCTAGCCGCGGATACACTGCATCTTCACAGCGATTTCAATTTCACTGAGTCTCGGGTGGAGACAGCGCCGCCATCGTTACGCCATTCGTGCAGGTCGGAACTTACCCGACAAGGAATTTCGCTACCTTAGGACCGTTATAGTTACGGCCGCCGTTTACCGGGGCTTCGATCAAGAGCTTCGCGTTAGCTAACCCCATCAATTAACCTTCCGGCACCGGGCAGGCGTCACACCCTATACGTCCACTTTCGTGTTTGCAGAGTGCTGTGTTTTTAATAAACAGTCGCAGCGGCCTGGTATCTTCGACCGGCGTGGGCTTACGCAGTAAATGCTTCACCCTCACCGGCGCACCTTCTCCCGAAGTTACGGTGCCATTTTGCCTAGTTCCTTCACCCGAGTTCTCTCAAGCGCCTTGGTATTCTCTACCCAACCACCTGTGTCGGTTTGGGGTACGGTTCCTGGTTATCTGAAGCTTAGAAGCTTTTCTTGGAAGCATGGCATCAACCACTTCGTCACCTGAAAGGTAACTCGTCATCAGCTCTCGGCCTTAGAATCCCGGATTTACCTAAGATTCCAGCCTACCACCTTAAACTTGGACAACCAACGCCAAGCTGGCCTAGCCTTCTCCGTCCCTCCATCGCAATAACCAGAAGTACAGGAATATTAACCTGTTTTCCATCGACTACGCTTTTCAGCCTCGCCTTAGGGACCGACTAACCCTGCGTCGATTAACGTTGCGCAGGAAACCTTGGTCTTTCGGCGTGGGTGTTTTTCACACCCATTGTCGTTACTCATGTCAGCATTCGCACTTCTGATACCTCCAGCAAGCTTCTCAACTCACCTTCACAGGCTTACAGAACGCTCCTCTACCGCATCACCCGAAGGTGATACCCGTAGCTTCGGTGTATGGTTTGAGCCCCGTTACATCTTCCGCGCAGGCCGACTCGACTAGTGAGCTATTACGCTTTCTTTAAAGGGTGGCTGCTTCTAAGCCAACCTCCTAGCTGTCTAAGCCTTCCCACATCGTTTCCCACTTAACCATAACTTTGGGACCTTAGCTGACGGTCTGGGTTGTTTCCCTTTTCACGACGGACGTTAGCACCCGCCGTGTGTCTCCCATGCTCGGCACTTGTAGGTATTCGGAGTTTGCATCGGTTTGGTAAGTCGGGATGACCCCCTAGCCGAAACAGTGCTCTACCCCCTACAGTGATACATGAGGCGCTACCTAAATAGCTTTCGAGGAGAACCAGCTATCTCCGAGCTTGATTAGCCTTTCACTCCGATCCACAGGTCATCCGCTAACTTTTCAACGGTAGTCGGTTCGGTCCTCCAGTCAGTGTTACCTAACCTTCAACCTGCCCATGGATAGATCGCCCGGTTTCGGGTCTATTCCCAGCGACTAGACGCCCTATTAAGACTCGCTTTCGCTACGCCTCCCCTATTCGGTTAAGCTCGCCACTGAAAATAAGTCGCTGACCCATTATACAAAAGGTACGCAGTCACAGAACAAAGTCTGCTCCCACTGCTTGTACGCATACGGTTTCAGGATCTATTTCACTCCCCTCTCCGGGGTTCTTTTCGCCTTTCCCTCACGGTACTAGTTCACTATCGGTCAGTCAGTAGTATTTAGCCTTGGAGGATGGTCCCCCCATATTCAGACAAAGTTTCTCGTGCTCCGTCCTACTCGATTTCATGACTAAGAGATTTTCGCGTACAGGGCTATCACCCACTATGGCCGCACTTTCCAGAGCGTTCCGCTAATCTCAAAGCCACTTAAGGGCTAGTCCCCGTTCGCTCGCCACTACTAAGGGAATCTCGGTTGATTTCTTTTCCTCAGGGTACTTAGATGTTTCAGTTCCCCTGGTTCGCCTCTTGCACCTATGTATTCAGTACAAGATAACCATCTTATGATGGCTGGGTTCCCCCATTCAGACATCTCCGGATCAAAGTCTGTTTGCCGACTCCCCGAAGCTTTTCGCAGGCTACCACGTCTTTCATCGCCTCTGACTGCCAAGGCATCCACCGTATGCGCTTCTTCACTTGACCATATAACCCCAAGCAATCTGGTTATACT
>NZ_JASCAE010000109.1:0-9632 GCF_029967975.1 Pseudomonas sp. V98_8 | reverse complement strand
AATGCCGGAGAGAGGGCATGCCGAGCCCTAGCGAGGCACCGAGTGGTGGGGCAAAAGCGTTTGGTTACTTTGCGCTTCTCAAAGTGACCCGCTGTAAGAGCGGAACCATAAGTCGCCGTTACCGCAGCAATGGATATACACCCAATCCCCTAGGCCACCCCCCCCCTAGTCCACTTTGACGATGAGCCCATCCCCCCGCACCCCCGATCATGGGGCTGCACTCCGCCAGCGCACCCTGCGTGGTCGGCGGTTCTTTCCTGACCTCAGCTAATGGCATAACAACAATGACGGCTCAAGTTCAGTCTCAGACCCACTACGACGTGATCGTCGTCGGTTCGGGTGCAGGTGCGATGACTTCGGCGGTATTCCTCGCCGACCAGGGTTTCAGTGTGCTGGTGGTGGAGAAAAGCAACCAGTACGGCGGCACCTCGGCGATCTCCGGGGGCGGTATCTGGATTCCCAACAACCACTATTTCGCGCGCATGAAGGGCAATGACAGCTACGCCACCGCCCTGACTTACCTGAAGGCGGCAGCGGGCGAGCATGTCGGTGAAACGCGCTTGCGTGCCTACCTGGACAATGCGCCGAAGATGATCGAACAGCTCACCCGGATCAGCCGGGTGCGCTACGCCGTGGCGGCCAAATACCCTGATTACTATCCGCACCTGCCGGGGGCTTTGCCCGGTGGGCGAACCCTGGATCCGGAGTTGTTCGACACCAGCCTGTTGGGTGATGAGGAACTGGCGAACCTGCGCAAGCCTTCGCCTTCGACCCTGCTGATGGGGCGCATCGCCTGGACGGCGCGCGATGCGCACAAGGCCATGGCCCGTAGCTTCGGCTGGCGCCTGCTGATCATGAAACTGATGCTGCGCTACAAGCTGGACTTCAAATGGCGGCGCAAGAGCAAGATGGATCGCCGTGCGTCCTTGGGCAGTTCGTTGGTGGCGTCTTTGCGCCGCTCGCTGATGGATCGCAATGTACCGTTGTGGCTCAACACCGATTTCTGCGGCCTGGTCACCGAAAACGGTCGGGTCAGCGGCGTCACCGTGCGCCGTGACGGTGCCGAGCTGCAACTGCAGGCGCGCCACGGTGTGATCCTGGCCTCCGGTGGTTTCGAACAGAACCAGGCCCTGCGTGACCAGTACCTGCCCAAGCCAACCCGCAAGGCCTGGAGCGCGACGCCGCCCGGCAACAACACCGGCGCAGCCCTGGAAGCCGGCATGGCCCAGGGTGCGGCCACCGCGCTGATGGATTGGGCCTGGTGGGCGCCGACCATTGCCGTACCGGGAGAAGACAAGCCCCGGGGGATCTTCGCCGAGCGTGCGTTCCCTGGCGCCATCGTGGTCAACGGCCTGGGGCAACGCTTTGTCAACGAGGCCGCGCCTTACCTGGAGTTCGTCGATGCCATGCATCGTGACAACCAGAAAACCGGCGGCAAGTCGGTGCCGGCCTGGGTGATCTTCGACGCGCATTTCCGTTTCAACTATGCCATGGGACCGTTGATGCCGGGACAGATCATGCCCGACAGCCGCCTGCGCAAGGAATGGCTCAACACGCTGTACTGGAAGGCTGACACGGTGGCTGGCCTGGCCCGAGAGATCGGCGTCGACAGTCTCGGCCTGGAAGCCACCGTGGCCAAGGTCAATGACTATGCAGGCTCCGGTGTGGACCTCGACTTCGACCGTGGCGGCAATGTCTTCGATCGCTACTACGGTGACAGCAACATCAAGCCCAACCCATGCCTGGCGCCCCTGCGCAAAGGCCCGTACTACGCCATGCGCCTGGACGCCGGGGACATCGGCACCAAGGGCGGCCTGTTGACCAACGAGCATGCCCAGGTGGTGCGCGAAGATGGCACCGCCATCGCCGGCTTGTACGCCATTGGCAACTGCTCGGCGTCGGTGATGGGCACCAGCTATCCGGGAGCGGGTGGCACCCTGGGGCCGGCGATGACCTTCGGCTATGTCGCCGCCAATCACCTGGCCAGCCAGCGTTAGGAGGGGCTATGTCAATGTCCGATAACCTCCCCAGCACCGATGTGCTGCCGCCGCTGCAAGTAACCGATGGCAGCCGTGTGGACTGGGACGAAGTTTGCGACGTGCTGGTCGTCGGCTGGGGCGCAGCCGGTGCCTGCGCCGCGCTGGAAGCTCGGGCCCAGGGGGCCGACGTACTGATCGCCGACCGCTTCACCGGCGGCGGCGCCAGCGCCAAGAGTGGCGGGGTGGTCTACGCCGGTGGCGGTACGCGTCATCAACAGGCCGCGGGCTTCAACGACAGCCCCGAAGCCATGTTCGATTACCTCAAGCACGAAACCGGGGGCGTGGTGAGCGATGACACTTTGCGGCGCTTCTGCGCCGACAGCGTGAGCAACCTCGAGTGGCTGGAAAGCCACGGCGCGCCCTATGCCCACCAGATGCCACCGGGCGGGGGAAAAACTTCGTACCCGCCCGACGGCTACTTCCTCTATTACTCGGGCAACGAATTGGTGCCTGACCACGGCGGCCCCTTGCCGCCTGCACCACGAGGGCATCGCACCGTGGGCAAAGGGCAGGGCGGCGCTGTGCTTTTTGCCCACCTGAAGGCCGCGTGCCTGAAGGCCGGAGCGAAAACGCTGTTGCAGGCGGCGGCGCGACGACTGCTGGTCGACCCCCGGGGGCGGGTACTGGGTGCCGAATTTTGGTGTATGCCCGAAGGCAGCAAGCAAGCCCAGTTGCACGCACGACTGTCCGCCCGCGCCGAACGCCTGCAGAACTTCGCGCCGGGCTATTGCAACAAACTGCGCAAGAAGGTCTGCCAGCTGGAACGGGATTTCGCCAGGCCTCGTCGGGTGCAGGCACGCCATGGCGTGATCCTGAGCACCGGCGGCTTCATCTTCAATCGCCAGTTGCTCGAACAGCAAGCACCGAAGTTCCGGCGCAACTTCAAGGTCGGCGCCACCGGTTGCGATGGCAGCGGCTTGCGTCTGGGCACCAGTGTCGGCGGCCAGGGCTCCGGGCTTGAGCGGGTATCGGCGTGGCGCTTCATCAACCCGCCGTACAGTTGGCACAAGGGCATCGTGGTCAATCGCGAGGGCCGGCGCTTCTGCAATGAAGAAGTCTACGGAGCCACCCTCGGCCAACCCTTGATGGAAGAGCAGGGCGGCAAGGCATGGCTGGTGCTGGATGCGCCGTTGCGCAAGAAAGCCATCCGCGAAGCGCTCTTCGGCGGCTACTGGTGGTTCCAGAGCTTTCCGGCCCTGGCGCTGATGCTGTTCAAGGTGCGCAAGGGCAAGAGCCTGAGCGAGTTGGCCAGTGCGACCGCCATGGACCCCGCCGTACTGCGTGCGTCGGTGCTGGCCGCCAACGCCGCCGCCCGTGGCGAAGCGCCGGAGCCATTCGGCAAGTCCGAGGGCGGTCGCCAGGTGCTTGAGCAGGGGCCTTTCTATGCCTGCGATATCTCCGTGACCAATCCTGTCTTCCCCCTGGGCGCCCTGACCCTGGGCGGCCTGCGCGTGGATGAACGCAGCGGCGCGGTGCTGGACCAACACGGGCAAGCCATCGGTGGCCTGTACGCCGCCGGGCGCAGCGCGTTAGGCATTCCCTCGCACCTGTACATCAGTGGCTTGTCCCTGGCCGACTGCGTGTTCTCCGGTCGACGAGCCGGTGCCGCTGTCGCGCGCAGCCAGCAAGCCGAAACGATCCATTCACACGAGATGACATGATGACCGACAACAACAATGGCCGGGTTCACGGCAAGGTCGCGCTGGTCACCGGCGGCGCCAAGGGCATCGGCGCCGCGAGCGTGCGGCTGCTCGCGGCCGAGGGCGCCCAGGTGCTGATCAGCGACCTGGACGTCGAGGCAGGCCAGGCCCTGGCGATGGAGATCGGACCGACTGCAGCCTTCATCCGTCACGACGTCAGTAGCGAAGCTGAGTGGCGCCAGGTCATCGACCATGTGCGTGAGCGCTACGGTCGCCTGGATATCCTGGTCAACAACGCCGGCATCCTCATCGCCGGCTCGATCGAGGAAACCACCCTGGCGGACTGGCACAAGATGCTGCGAGTCAATGCCGACAGCGTGTTCCTGGGCTGCCGCGAAGGCATCGCGTTGATGAAGGACAGCGGTGGTTCGATCATCAATCTCTCATCCATCGCGGCCCTCGCCGGGCGTGACGACTACCTGGCCTACAGCGCCTCCAAAGGCGCGGTGGCGGCGTTGTCGCGTTCGGTGGCAGCGCTTTGCCGACGGCGCAAATTCCGCATCCGCTGCAACACCCTGCACCCCGACGGCGTCCTCACCGACATGACCCGCGCCAGCTTCCCCCAAGGCGTCGACCCGAACCGCCTGACCATCGACAGCGACCCGATGAACCGCATGTGCTTGCCTGAAGACGTGGCGGCCAGCGTGCTGTTCCTGGCCAGCGATGAGGCGCGGGCGATCAATGGTGTGGAGTTGCGCGTTGATAGTGGGCAGATGGTGATGAGTATCTAGCGGCTGGTGCTATCCCATCCCCAAACACCCAACACCGGCTCGCTCCTACAGGCGGAGGCGTATCTGAAATTACCTTCTGATATTCACCCTGTAGGAGCTGCCGCAGGCTGCTGTTTTTCCTCTATCAGGGCTTCTCTCGATTCAAGGCACTTGAACACTGGCCGAATCACCTTGGCTGACGATTATCTCATTGTCCTTGGTGATTGATTGCTTGATGTTTTGCCCGGTGACCCCCATGACCCGGCCGTCTTGCGCGTACGTTACTTCGACATGGCCCCCACCAATAAAATCCAGGCGAAAAATACGAGTTTGATCCTGTGTTCGCACAGCGAATGATTCAATCTCGGACAGGCTCCGGATCCCTACTGATTTGGGAACAAGATTTTCGATGGTCACTTCACCATCATTCAAGATAATTGTTGACCCATCCGGGCGAGTGACTTTCATGCCGCCCTTAATTTTTTCGATAACGTGACCATGAACCTTGCCGAGAAGGACATAACCTTCGTCGTCTACTTCACTTGAGCTTTCACCCGCTGGCACCTCCATTCCCGGAGAATGCATCTCGAACGTTATTTTATCGCCTGCTTCATGCTTGCTCATTATATTGCTCCCTTTTAGTCGCCGGAATTGGCGGTGTTGTTTCTAATGCGGGAGCCTTATGTGTTTATCGGTTGCACCTGTCGATCAGGAAATACTCAGGCCTCACCGAACAGTCTCCATTCGATATTTTCCTCTTCGACGGTCACTCGGTCGGCGAGCAGGAAGCGGCTGTGGCGCCTCTGGACTCTGACGGTTGGGAGCATTTCGCCCTTCTCGAACCGGCGAATTTGTTCACCTTCGAGACGCGAGAAAAGCTGGCTGCCGATATCGGCTTTCCAGTAGCCAGTCTGCGGACAGGCTTGGCCGCTATTGCAGGTCGGCCTGGGAGAGGTAGCTTGGATGAAGTCGGGAGATTCCGGCAGCGGTCGGCCGGTGGCGGGGGCCAGGAGTTTAGCCTTGGCCAGCTGGTTGATCAGCGCTTCGACGGGTTTTTCTGGGGGAATGTTGGCCAGGCGGGTTTCAAGCCATTGGAGTTTGCCGTCCCACGCGGGGAGTTTGGCTGGGGGGAGCGGGAGGATTTCGTTAATTTCGGGGACTTTGGGGTTGGCGTACGAGTAGCCGGAGAGAATCTTTCGGATTGTCCTATAACGCTCGGCGCGCTCAAGATCTTCCTGTTGCCCAAGGTAGTACAGTTCATCTGAAGGCAACGAGCTGTGAAAACCATTACTTAAAAATGAAGCGGACGAGCTGTTACCGGCTGCCACCCCGAGTTGAAATGCTTCGAGTGCCTCTTGATAATTCTCCCTTCTTTTGAGATTGACTCCCAGTTCCACAGCCGCTTCACCATGGCCCTGTTCGGCTGCACATCGACGCATTTGCCGGGCAATGTCGGGGGCAATATCGCTCGGTGCCAGCTTGTCGGCCACATGGTATTGCGCCTGCGCGCTGCCCTGATCGGCAGCCTTGCGGCAGTAACGCAACGCCATTTTCGAATCCTGCTTCAAACCGGCGGATCCTTGCTTGAGGAAGATGCCGACAAAGTAGTATCCCGTCGCCACACCCCCGTCGATGAGCTGCTGGCTCATCCTCAAATATTCCTCGCCTCGAAGTTTGAACTGACCACGCATCGCGCCGTTCTGCAGGTTGATGTTGGCTTTGTAATGGCCATTTTCGGCGGCGATGCGGTATAGCCGTTCGATTTCGGCATCGACGTTTTTGTCCTGCTTGAGCTGGTTGTTTTTTTGCAGCCAGCGCGCATATTGAAACAGCAAATCGGACTCGGTTGACGCATCAGGAATTTGTTCGTGGGCACAGGTAAAGGCTAACTTGGCTTTGATCTCGGTGAGTGGGTTCACATGAGGTTCCTTCTTTGTAGAGGCAACGGCGCTGGGACTGTCACAGGCGACCAGCAACAGGCAGGACAGCAGGAGAAAACGGTGCATCAGTCCATGTCCTTCAGTTTTTCTTTGTCATAATGAAATTCGACTAGGGAGGTGGCCGGTACGCCGCTTTTCTTGTCTTCCTGTCGATCTTTGTTGTCCTCAATGATGTCCTGCCAAGCATCGAACGCATCACCCGCATCATCCTGCCCCCCCTTCCCACCCGTATGCAGATTCCACAACCGTCGCCGCAACCCCTGGGTCACACTCGCCCATTCATGGGCAATATTCAGCTCGCTATCGACCTGCATGCTGCGGGTGTTGATGTTGGCTGAGCCGTGGGTGGTGAACACGTCGTCAACAATCATCAACTTGGAGTGGATGTACACCGGCATCCAGTCCTTGCCCGCCGGTGAGTCGGGGGCGACCAGCGAGCACACGTGGACTTTCAGGCCGGGAATGTTCAGGTCCGCTTCAACGGCGTTGCGCTCGACTGCGCTGATGTTGGCGTTGAGGTCAGCCATTCGAAAATCATTGAGTCTGGCGGCATGCCGCTGAGCTTCACTGAAATCGGTTCCGCCCAGCGCATCGGTAAGATTCGTCAGCGTGAGCAAGGCGCGCTGTTCGAGCATTTCCCCCAGGGTGGGGGCCTGCTTCGCAGCGTCACGCTTTGTCTGTTCAACGCGCCGTAACTTGGTGATCACGGGGATGGTGTCGCCACGCCCGAGGCTTTCGAGCATGCGCTGGGTATTGATCGCGCCGGGCTCTACGCTGTCTTTGCTGGCATTGGTAATCACGAACAGGTGCAAGGGACCGTGTATTCCGGGGTCGCGCCCGGCCTTCGTCTGACCGGCCGCCACAGCCTTGATCAGCTCGGCCAGAGGTGGCCAGCGAAAATATTGGTTTTCGATGTAGATGAACTGGGTCGCGTTGTTCACGGCCTGCAGATACAGCGCCTCGATATCGCGCTTGCCCTCCTGCGGTTGGGTGCGTACCAGCTGGGCCATTTGCCGGGTGGCGTCCGGGGTGCATTGAAGTGTCGGTCCCACCTGCATGGCACGGCGCGAGGCGAACAGGTCCTCGCCGGTTTCCTTGCGCCAGGCGGTGGCGAAGTTGTGGTGCAGGTGTTCGAGGATGGGTCCACTGACCTGGCTGGAAATGTCCTGGCGCGGGGTATCGCCACGCGGGCCGGCGCAGGCTTTCGGCTTACTGTCCTTGGCGCGTTTCAACGCCGAATGATCGTTGGTGTCCCAATACTCGTCGAGCATGTTGTGGCCCATGACGAAGCCGGTGGCGCGATCGGCTATTTCGTAGTCGACCAGGACCGTTTTCTGATGGTGGGTCGCAGCCGCGCTCAGCGTGGCAATCGTGCTGGGGCTGAGGTGCGGGTCGAGACTTGCGTATTTCACTTGATGGGCAATTTCAGCTCTTTCATACACGCTGAAACCTCGGCTGACGAACACCGGCACATCGCGAGCGACTCGCATCGCAGCCGCCGCACTGCCATTGAATGCACATCGGGAAAACCACTGACGGTCATAGGCGTATTGGTCGTCCGTGGAAGGTTGCAACTCCCGGTTGGCGATGCGGTACGGGCCTTTACCCGGCAAGTTGGCTTCCCCCGCCACGCCAGCGGCATTGAACGGCGCTTCCCAACCCAACAGCCGAACCTCGACGCCTTCCCGCGCCTTGGTCATGAGCAACTCGCCGATCCGCGGCGATACGCCATCGCGGATGAAGTACATCGACGGCTGAAACCCCCAGCAGATGATGTCGACGGTCCTCACGGCCCTGGCAATAGCCTCGTGCACGGCCCGGAAGGTTTCCTCGCCGTTGATCAAGGGTTGATAGGTCGCCTTTGCAGGAGGGTACTCGGTGTGCTGCACGTACCAGGGCGGGGTGCAGGTCACCTTGTTGGTATGCTGCAGCGCGACCGGCACGACAATGTCGGGTCTCATCATTGTATTTTTCCTTCCGGGTCGTTGATGCCCATCTGCGCGGCGTACAGCCCGCGGTGATCGGTGTGTGACGTTGGCTGGCTCACCTCGGCAGCGGCTTGCGCGGGGTGGTTATGCAGGCCGCGATTGGCGAGTGCTGCCTGCTCGGCATTGCGGTAATCGGTGGGGACCGGGATCTGGTAAGCCACACCGTTGGCCATCACCAGCCGGTAACCCCGGGGCACGACCTGGTGGTCGATCGACAGTTGCCCGCTCTTGTCCAGCACGCCTTGCTGGAGCACTGCGCCGTCGGCGTACAGCGTGTAGGGCATTCCCGCCCAGCCGAGGCCCGAGGCGTTAGGGGCTTGCGGTATCTCGAAGCGCAAGGTTTGCCTGGATTGAAGTGGCGGGTAATCCGGATGCGTAGCGGTCATGCTGGCCGGGCCGCTAAAGGCGAAGTGTGCGGATTTGGCCGTGTGGTCTCCCGCCGTCCCCGATTCGATGCCGCCCGCATCGAGGCTGAAATAGCTTCCGCCGCCATTGAGGGTGATTTTCTTTTTTGCCGTGATGCGGACTTCGTCTTCGGTGCTGGTAATCGACAGTTCGTGGCGGGCCAGCAGCTCGAGTTGGTCGTTCTGCGCCTGCACGGAGACCGGGCCCTGATTGGCGATCAGTTTGATCCCCAGCTTTCGCACGAACAGGTTCAACCCCCGCCCGACGCCGATGAACAGGCGCTTGACCACGCTGATATCGGCTTGGCCGCCAGCGTTGAGCATCAGGTTGTCCTGCGCCGCCAGTTGCAGGTGCTGGCCGCTGGTGAGGGCGATGCCCTGGGGCGCGCTTAGCAGAATCATCTGGGCCTCGAGCTCATCGAGTTGGTCGCGCATCAGTGACAGTTGGGCCTCCACATCGGCAGGGTCGGCGTGGGCCGCCTGGGCATCGCTGGAGAGGCTTTGCGACTGCTCGCCGGCCTGTTGCAAGCGGCCCAGTGCGGCTTGCATGTCCAGTACCTGACCCTGGGCTTTCGGTTGTTCCTCGGCTGTGATGAACAGGCCCTTGCCCCCACGAATGGCGCCATGCCCATCGGTCCTTAGCTCAAACCCTTCCCCGCGTTTCTGTTTCTTGGCATCCACCAAATGCCCCAGGCTCAGCTGACTCTTGCCGCCATATTCCGTGCTGAGCTTGACGTGCTCCTGCCCCCGCAGGTCTTCCATGCGCAGCTTGTTGTTCGCCGGCGTGCGCAGCACGTTGCGGGTGTGGTCGCGCCTGCGCAGGGTCACGGGGTCCGGGTGTTCGCTGTCGT
>NZ_JASCAE010000108.1:0-9658 GCF_029967975.1 Pseudomonas sp. V98_8 | reverse complement strand
TGACGCTGGCGCTCAGGGCTTCGAGGGAGTCGAAGCCGAGGGTGTTGAGCATGGCTTGCTCGTCACCGGCGCGGGGGCCGATGTGGCGGGCGATGAATTCGTCATGGGTGTCGAGGAGGGCGGTCATGGGCAGTCCTCAGGCGTCGATCTGGTCTTGGATCAGGCGGTCGTAGGCGGCCTGATCCAGCAGTTGGTCGAGCGCGGCAGCGTCAGCGGGTTGGAAACGGAAGAACCAGCCTTCGCCCAGCGGATCTTCGTTGACCAGTTCCGGGTTGCTGTCCAGTTCCGAATTCACGTGCAGCACCTCACCGTCCAGCGGCATGCCGATGCTGCTGGCGGCTTTCACCGATTCCACGACCGACACTTCGGCTCCGGCGTCGAAACTGCCCAACTCAGGCACCTGAACGAATACCACATCCCCCAATGCCTGTTGGGCAAACGCCGTGATGCCAACGGTGACAGTGCCGTCAGCTTCGGTGCGCAGCCATTCGTGTTCGACGGTAAAACGCAATTCGCTCATATCAACTCCTCATTGTTCAGACTCATCCGCTGCAGGTGGCGGAGGCGATTGGCAGGCTCGGATGTGGGCTCGAGCTTGGCTGTAGAAGAGATAGCAAGGGCGATGCCAAGGTATAAAAGTTGTTTTAAATCAATTGGTTGATTGTTTATCAGGTGGCTTGAGGCGTTGCTGCTGTATTGAAATCAAGACAGAGAGGCGAAGGGAAGGGGCGCAAGCCCGGAGTAGCGGGTCGAGAAGGTTTTGTCTTGATTTCGATACGCTGTATCGATTTGCACACAGATTGCTGCACGCACTGTGGGAGCGGGCTTGCTCGCGAATGCGGTGTGTCATTCAACAGATGAGTTGACGGACCTGCAGCTTTTGCGAGCAAGCCCGCTCCCACATTTGACCGAGGTGGTCTTACGACTTGTTGGGTATGCCGTACTTGCGCAGGCGGATGGCAATCGCACTATGGGAGGTTTGCAGGCGTGCCGCGAGCAAGCGGCTGGACGGATAGCTTTGGTAAAGCTGCTCCAGCAACTTCCTTTCAAACCCTTCGACAGCCTCCTCAAGGCTGCCCACCTCGCCATCGTTCCGGCGCTCCACAGCGGTGCGCGCAATGTCCAGGTCGTCAATGTCCACCAAAGGGCTCTCGCAGATCGCCGCCGCGCGAAAGATCACGTTTTGCAGTTGCCGCACATTACCCGGCCAGCGGTTTCCCAGCAGGGCGGGAAAGGTGCTCGGCGCCAGGCGACAGACCGGGCGCTGGATCTGCGCGCAAGCCTGCTGCATGAAGTGCTGGGCCATCAACAGGATGTCGTGGCCACGTTCGCGCAGCGGCGGCACCTGCAGGTTGAGGACATTGAGGCGGTAGAACAGGTCTTCGCGAAAGTGCCCTTCGCCGACCATTTTTTCCAGGTCGCGGTGGGTCGCGCTAAGGATCCGCACATTGACCTTGACCTCGCGATCGCCCCCGACCCGACGGAAGCAGCCATCACTCAAAAAGCGCAGCAGCTTGGCTTGCAGGTACGGCGACATCTCGCCGACTTCATCGAGAAATACCGTGCCCTGGTCAGCCAGTTCCAGCAGCCCGAGCTTGCCACCCCGTTGCGCCCCGGTGAACGCGCCGGGGGCGTAGCCGAACAGCTCGCTTTCGGCCAGGCTCTCGGGCAGCGCCGCGCAATTGAGGGCCAGGAACGGCTTGTCACGGCGACCGCTGATTGCGTGACAGGCGCGGGCCACCAGTTCCTTGCCGGTGCCGGTTTCACCCTGGATCAACAGCGGTGCGTCGAGGGCCGCCACCCGTTGCGCGCGGGCCTTGAGCGAGCGGATCGGCGGCGACTCGCCGAGCAGCGCATCGAAACCTTCGGCGTGATCATGGTGCAGCGCCGAGAGGCGTTCGCCAATGCGATTCGGCTGATAGAGGGTGAGCAGGGCGCCAGCGTCGGTAATCGGCATGGCGTCGAGCAGCAACGTGTGGCCGCCAAGGCTGACCTCGTGCATGGGCAGGCGAAAATGGTGGGCGATCAAGGTGCTTTGCAAATCGGCATCGTCGAACAGCGCGCTCAGCGATTCACCGGCCGGTTCGCGACCGCACAGGGCGATCAATGCCGGGTTGGCCAGCAGCACATGACCGCGATCATCGACCGCCAGCACTGGGTCGGAACTGGCGGCGAGCAAGGCATCCAGTTGCAGGCGCCGTCGTTGCCCGGGAAGGATGTCGACCAGGGTCACCGCCTGCACGCCGCGCACGCCGAACAGTGCCTCGCGCAACTCTTCCAGTACTTCCGCGCCAAGGGTCGGGGCATCGATGTAGACGTTCGGCGGCACCATTTCCACGGCGTCCAGATTGAAGCTGCGCCCGCCGAGCAGGGCCAGCACTTCCTGGGTGATGCCGACGCGGTCGATGAAGGTGACGTGGATGCGCATGACAGGCCTGCAAGATGGGCGAACGGAAATCAGTATGCCGGGGCGAATTCGAATTTGGCGAGCATCACATTACCCGCTGGCCGTTTTGCGGGTGCTGGCGGCCAGGTCCTCGAGAAACGCCTGAAGGATCGGCGGCGGTGCCACACCGCGCCGGGTGATCACGTCGAACGGTGATTTCAGCCGCAGGCTCGCCGGGCCCAGTTGATGCATTTCGCCTGACTTGAGCCACTGGGCGGCGAAGTGCTCGGGCAGAAAACCCATGTAGGCGCCGGAGATGATCAGGATCGCCGAGGCCTCGATATTGTCCACGGTGGCCGCCGCCTTGCTCACGCCCAAGTGTTCCAGATCGTATTGCTGCATGTAGCCGCGCACGACGATGCGACCCGCGCCGATTTCTTCGAGCAGCTCGGCACCTTCGGCCGTGCTCCCATACAGCGGGTGCCGGCGCCCGCAATACAAACCCAGCGCTTCCTGATACAGCGGCGATTGCAGCAGGCCCGGTACATGGATCGGAAAATGCCCGATGGCCAGGTGCAGGCGACCGTCGAGCACCCGTTCTTCCAGTTCTGCCGGAGTGCCGACGTACACGTTCAGGTGCACGTCATGCCCCCGTGACACGAAGCGCTGGGTGGTGCGCGGGATCGGCGAATCGGGGTCGGTGATGGTGGTGTCGATGATCCCCAGGTTGAGCTTGCCGCTGATGTGCTGCTTGAGCACGTCGGCGTCCATGCAGAAATTTTCCACCGCCGACAGCAGGCGCTGGGTGGCTTCATGGATTGCCACGCCTTGCTCGGTCAGGCGAAAACCGCTGCGCCCGCGCTGGCAGAGCTTGACCCCAAGGCGGGTTTCCAGATGAGTCATCTGTTCGCTGATGGTCGACTGCCCGGCGTTCAACGCCGCCTGGGCGGCGGAGAAACCGCCGCAGCGGACAATCGTGGCAAATACCCTGAGCAGTTTCAGGTCGACATCGTGCAGTTGGATCATCGGGAACCTCCGGCATGGGGATGCATCGGGAATGCCGATATGAGTATCTGATGTTTAGCATTTTTTCCACGAAAACCTGCGCTCATAGTCTTTCCAACGGCGGTCGCCTTGCAGTTCCGCCAAGCCGATAACAAGAAGTGGAGAGGCTAGAAATGTCGAACAACGGTTATGAATCCGGTCGTCTGAACCTGCCATTCGTGGGGCATTGCACCTTTGGCAAATCCCCGGTGTGCACCGATTGGGATGCGCTGGATGCCGACGTCGCGGTGCTTGGCGTGCCCAACGACATGGGCACCCAGTGGCGCTCCGGCGCACGCTTCGGACCACGCGGGATTCGTGAAGCATCGACGCTGTTTTCCTTCGGCCACGCCGGTGCCTACGATCACGAAGATGACGTGATGTACCTCACCGCATCGGACGTGCGCATGGTCGACGTCGGTGATGCCGACATCGTCCACACCGACATGGCCACCAGCAACAAGAACACCGAATACGCCGTACGCAAGATCCTCGATGCCGGTGTGATGCCGGTGGTGCTGGGCGGCGATCATTCGGTGCACGCACCGGTAATCAAGGCCTTCGAAGGGCGCGGCCCGATCCACATCATCCACTTCGATGCACACCTGGATTTCGTCGACGAGCGCCACGGCGTGCGTTACGGTCACGGCAACCCGCTGCGCCGCGCCTCGGAAATGAACCACATTGTCGGCATGACCCAGATGGGCATCCGCAATGTCTCGTCGTCCAACCGCGACGACTACGAAGCGGCTCACGAGGCCGGTTCGAAGATCCTCTCGGTGCGCGATGTGCGTCGCCTTGGCGTCGAAGGTGTACTGGCGCTGATCCCGCAGAACATCAACTACTACATCACCATCGACATCGACGGTTTCGACCCGTCCATCGCCCCCGGCACAGGCACCCCGAGCCACGGCGGCTTCCTCTACTACGAAGTGCTGGAAATCATCCAGGCCCTGGCCAAGCGCAGCAAAGGCAACATCGTGGGCATGGACCTGGTGGAGGTGGCACCGGTGTACGACCCGACCGGCATGACCTCGATCCTCGCTGCGCAGCTGCTGCTGAACAGCATCGGCTTCATCTTCCACGAGCGGGGCAAGGTGCGGGCCGCCGCTGAAAGTGAAGTCTCTCCAGCCTGAACATCGAAACCACATAACCCGGCAGTGCATGACTGCCGGGCAGAGAGAATAAAAATGGACACGATCGTCAAAAGTTACCTGCAGAAGTTTGGCGTGAGCGAAGCCACCCAGACCTTCCTCGGCAAAGCGCAGAAAATGTTCATCGGCGGTACCTGGGCCGACGCCAGCGACGGCCAGACGTCCGACGTCATCGAGCCCTCGACCGAAGGCCTGATCACCCGCATTCCCATGGGCACCACTGAAGACCTGGACCGCGCCGTGCAAGCCGCCCGGGCCCAGTTCGACGGTGGCGAATGGAGCCAGGCAAAACCGGCGCAACGCGAACGCCTGATCCAGCGCCTGGCGGATTTGATCGAACAGAACGCCGCGGAGCTGGCGCAAATTGAATCGATCGACATGGGCAAGTCGGTCGCCTTCGCCAAGGACGTGGACATCCAGGGCACCGTCGATACCCTGCGTTACTTCGCCGGCTGGGCCACCAAGCTGCACGGCCGTACCGTCGAACCTTCCCTGCCGGGCAACTACCTGGCCTATACCCGCAAGGAAGCGGTCGGCGTCGTTGGCGCCATCGTACCGTGGAACTTCCCGCTGCAAACCATGGCCTGGAAACTTGGCGCGGCGCTGGCCACCGGTTGCACCGTGGTGGTCAAGCCCGCTGAGCTGACCTCGCTGTCGGCCCTGCGTTTCGCGCAACTGGTGCAGGAAGCGGGCATTCCGGACGGCGTGATCAACATCGTCACTGGTCGCGGCAGCGTGGTCGGCGCGGCCATGACCACCCACCCCGGCATCGACAAATTGACCTTCACCGGTTCCACCCCGGTGGGCCTTACCGTTGGCCGCGCGGCGCTGGACGACATGAAGCGGCTGACCCTCGAACTCGGTGGAAAATCGCCAGTCATCGTGTTTGCCGATGCCGACATTCCGGCCGCGGCACAAGCGGTCGCCAATGGCGTATTTTTCAACTCCGGGCAGGTATGCGATGCCGGCACGCGGGCTTATATTCATAGCAGCGTCCATGACGAATTCCTGCGTGAGCTGATCGCCTATACACGCACCCTGAAAATGGCCCCGGGCCTGGACCCGGACTGCTTCATCGGCCCACTGGTGTCAGCCCTGCAAAAGCAGCGCGTGAGCGAATACATCGAGACCGGCAAGGCCGAAGGCGCCGAACTGGTGTACGGCGGCCAACCGGTCGATGGCCCGGGGTT
This sequence comes from Pseudomonas sp. V98_8, assembly GCF_029967975.1. NCBI lineage: Bacteria > Pseudomonadati > Pseudomonadota > Gammaproteobacteria > Pseudomonadales > Pseudomonadaceae > Pseudomonas > Pseudomonas sp. V98_8. The sequence goes on along the minus strand of NZ_JASCAE010000108.1, from coordinate 3,884 downwards.
CTTCGTCGAGCCGACCATCTTCGCCAACTGCCGCAACGACATGCGCATCGTCCAGGAAGAAATCTTCGGTCCGGTGCTGGTGACAGCAAAGTTCGATGATGATGAAGAGGCCCTGGCCCTGGCCAATGACTCACCTTTTGGCTTGGCGGCTGCCCTGTACTCCAACGACCTGGGCAAGGTGCATCGCCTGATACCACGCCTCAAGGCCGGCTCGGTCTACGTCAATGCCCATGGCACCCTCGACCCGTCGATGCCGTTCGGTGGCTACAAGCAGTCCGGGTTCGGCAAGGACCTGGGCGCCGAGCAGCTCGATTACCTGCTCGAAACCAAGGCGGTGTGGATCACCTTGCCGTGAGTCATGGCTGACTCTTGAACGACACAAACCCTGTGGGAGCGAGCCTGCTCGCGAAGAGGCTGGCATATCCAGCATCAATGTCGCCTGAAACATCGCCTTCGCGAGCAGGCTCGCTCCCACAGGTTCCCCACCAGGGATGTCGTTCACCCAAAAGAACGCGGTTATCTCGTCATGATCTTCCAACAATAAGAGTCCATCATGAACACTAACGCCAAGTCCGCCACGAGTGTGTCCTCCCTCGACGACAAATCCGTTGTCGAGGGGCATTCGATTGACTTCATCCCCGAGAACGAGCGCACCGACAAACTGTCGAGCCAGGGCCCGTTCTGGTTCCTCGGCAACTTCACCTTCTTCACCATGACCATCGGCTTCGTCGGCCCAAGCGTCGGCCTGACCGCGCTCTGGACCACACTTGCCGGCACCCTGGGCATCATGTTCGGCACGCTGTTCATGGCGTTTCACGGTTCGCAAGGCCCGCACCTCGGCTTGCCACAGATGATCCAGTCCCGCGCGCAGTTCGGTTACCGCGGGGTGATCCTGGTGCTGCTGGCGACGCTGTTCGTGTTTGCCGGGTTCAACATCGTCAACCTGGTGCTGATGATGCAGGGCCTGCACACGCTGTTCGGTTTCAGCCCCGCGGTGATCGCGGTGGCGGTGACCCTCCCGGCGGCGGTGTTGGCGATCCTCGGCCATGACTGGATGCACCGCAGCTTCAAATGGGCGTTGTGCCTGTCGCTGCCGCTGTACGGCCTGGTGACCCTGGCGGTGTTGATGGGCTGGGTGCCGGACGCCGTGTTGCCGGCGCTGGCCGAGGGCGAAGCGGCCCCGGCACCGCTGGGCTTCAACTGGACCGGTTTTATCGCGCAGTTCGCGGCCGCGGCGAGTTACAACATCGCCTATGCCCCCTACGTGTCGGACTACTCGCGTTACCTGCCGAAGAACACCTCCAGCGGCAAGCTGATCGCCGTGGTGTTTCTCGGCGCTTCGTTGTCCGGCGCGTGGATGATTTCCGTCGGTGGCTGGCTGGCCGATCACCTGCACTCCACCGATGTACTGGTGGCCCTGGGGCAAGTCGGCAACACCGTGTCGCCACTGATGGGCACGGCGGTCGTGGTGGTGACCATCCTGGCCTTCCTGCCCGTGATCGCGATGAACATCTACAGCGCCAAGTTGACCACCCTGACCTGTGTCGATTCGATCAGGCACATCGAGCCGACCCGCAAGGCGCGGATCCTCGCCATCGCGTTCGTGATCCTGCTGCAACTGGGCGTGGCCCTGAGCATCCAGAGTTCCGGCAAAGGCCTGTCGGTGCTCGGCATCTACCTGGTGGTGATGCTGTACTTCCTGGTGCCCTGGACCTCGGTCAACCTCACGGATTATTTCTTCGTGCGCAAGGGCCGCTACGCCATCCCGCACTTCTTCATGCCCCACGGCAACATCTACGGCAGCTGGGGCCTGCGTGGCATTGCCGCCTATGCCATCGGCTTTATCTCGATGATTCCGTTCTTCTACATCTACGACGGCGTCGAACAACGCGAAGTGTATGTCGGCCCGCTGGCCAAGGCCCTGGGCAGCATCGACATCGCCTGGCTGGTGGGGCTGATCGTCTCGGGCCTGGCGTACTACTGGCTGAGCCGTTCGATCGACCTTGCGCGCGAAGAGGCCGTTATCCAGCAGGTCGAAATAACCTCCCCGCAATACACCACTGGCGACACGCTGACCCATAAACAGCAACCACGGCCGGTGTTCACTCAATCGACGGTCGGGAGATAGCCATGACCACGCAAAAATACGACTACATCATCATTGGCGCAGGCTCGGCAGGTTGTGTGTTGGCCAACCGCCTGAGCGAAGACCCGGCCACCTCGGTGCTCGTCCTGGAATTCGGCGGCAGCGACAAGAGCGTGGTGATCCAGATGCCCAGTGCGTTCTCGATCCCGATGAACACCAAGAAGTACAACTGGCGCTACGAAACCGAGCCGGAAACCTACCTCAACGGCCGGCGCATTCATTGCCCGCGGGGCAAGGTGCTGGGGGGATCATCGTCGATCAATGGCCTGGTTTACATTCGCGGCCACGCCCTGGATTTCGACGAATGGGAATCCCTTGGCGCCCAGGGCTGGGGCTACAAGAATTGCCTGCCGTACTTCAAGCGCGCCGAAAGCTACGAGTCCGGTGGCGACATTTATCGGGGGCAGACCGGACCCCTGCACACCACCAACGGCAACCACATGAAAAATCCGTTGTACGGGGCCTGGGTCGAAGCCGGCGCGGAGGCGGGCTACATCAAGACCGAAGATTGCAACGGCTACATGCAGGAAGGTTTCGGTGCAATGCACATGACCGTGAAAAATGGCGTGCGCTGCTCCACGGCCAACGCCTACTTGCGTCCGGCCATGGGCCGTCCGAACCTGACGGTGATCACCCATGCGATGACGCGCCAGATCATCCTCGAAGGCAAGCGTGCAGTCGGGGTGATGTATGACCACGGTGGTCAGACCCACCAGGTTTATTGCAACCGCGAAGTCCTGATCTCGTCCGGGCCGATCGGTTCGCCGCACCTGCTGCAACGCTCCGGCATCGGCCCGGCCGAGGTCCTGCGCAAGGCCGGGATCGGCGTGCGCCATGACCTGCCGGGGGTAGGGGAGAACCTGCAGGATCACGCCGAGGTGTACATTCAGTTCGGCTGCAAGGAACCGGTGACGCTCAACAGCAAGATGGACCCGCTGAGCAAATTGATGATCGGTTTGCGCTGGCTGCTGTTCAAGGACGGCCTGGGCGCCACCAACCACTTCGAGGCCGGTGGTTTCATTCGCTCCGAAAAGGGCCTGCGCTGGCCGGACATCCAGTTCCACTTCCTGCCGGCAGCGATGCGCTACGACGGCAACAAGCCGATCAAGGGCCACGGTTTCATGGTACTCACAGGGCCGAACAAGCCGAAAAGCCGTGGTTATGTGCGGGCGCGGTCGGCCGATCCGTACGAACACCCGGAGATTCGTTTCAACTACCTGGAGCGCGAAGAGGACCGCGAAGGCTTCCGCCGCTGCATCCGCCTGACCCGGGAGATCATCGGCCAGAAAGCCATGGACCGTTTCCGCGACGGCGAAATCGCTCCCGGAGCGCTGGTGACCAGCGATGAAGACCTCGACGCCTTTGTCCGTGACAACCTCGAAAGCACCTACCATCCGTGTGGCTCGTGCCGCATGGGCGAGGACGACATGGCGGTGGTGGATTCCGAGCTGCGGGTGCATGGCATCCAGGGGTTGCGGGTCATCGACTCTTCGGTGTTCCCGACCGAACCGAACGGCAACCTCAATGCGCCGACCATCATGCTCGCCGAACGGGCTTCGGACCTGGTTCGCGGGGTGAAGATGCTGCCAGCGTCGGATGTGCCGGTGGGCCTGGTAGAGAATTGGGAAAACAGCCAGCGCACGACCTTGCCAGGACGTAACGTGCGCGTTTAAGCAAATCCTGTGTGGGAGATTCTATGGTTGAGGTGAAGCCCTCAACTTGTTTTCGGTTGGTATTC
>NZ_JASCAE010000107.1:0-10174 GCF_029967975.1 Pseudomonas sp. V98_8 | reverse complement strand
CGGCGTCGAACCAACGGATCGCGAACTTGTGGCGGGTGTGGTTGAAGAAGATGCGTGTTTGAGTGCTCATGGTCAGGCCTCCCTGGGCTGGATGGGCATACGGGGAGGATTGGTTTTCCACCCTCGTTGAAGCACTCGAGAGCTTTAATGAATCTGACAAAAGTAGGGGTAGGATGCTTCCGATATACGCGTAGGATGCGTCCGGGATGGCGGTGCGGCGCATCTGTAGGAATATTTGCGTGTTTGACTAAAGGGGGGGCGGGGCAGCATCCCAGCATTTGGAGCGAGGGTTGTTCCGCCTCTATTGTCAGCGTTTTTGCGAGCAATTTGCAGCGTGTTTAAACGCCAGCCAGGTTGCTTCCCGAAAGCCACAGCACCTTGCGCCGTTGCCTACGGTTACGCCAGAATCCGCCGGCTTGTGCGCCTTGGAGTCGCTCGGTAACTTGATCGCCGTCACTGATTGCAGTGATCGGGTTTAGTAGCCCGGCCAAGGTTAAAGCGGTCGCATGAGCATCATCAGTCAGGTATTCGCCTGCACTTGATGGTAGCTGTGCGCATGGCGTCCTCGGGCGCGCCGGTTTTTGCTTACCCTTGCCGGTCTACTAACTTGCGCACAGCTGCCACCCTTTCGTGTAGTAGCGAGATGGTGCGGCCCAACTAATAAGGGAAGCACTCATGATCAAGCCAACACCGAACCCGCCGGACAGCGATCCGGCAACTCCTTCCGACCCCATCCCTTCAGCCGCCGACATCAACGCCACCTCGCGCAAACTCAGCACCATGTTCATCGTCAATCCGGAACTCGACACCGAAACCCTGCTGGCCCACGCCTGTGAGTCACTCGCTTCGGCCAATGTCATGACCCTGGATCTAGCGGATCGCACGCAGGGGGCGAGTGGCAATACCCTGCTGGGTATTGCGCAAGTCATCATGCTGGGGGAGTTGGCGGTGAACCGGGCGCTGGATCGGGTTGATCCGCCGGAATAGAAGCGCAAAGATCGTGGAACGCAAAGCCTGGCTGCTACGGGGGGGATCAGCATTTTCATCCGGGAGATTTCAATTCCCCTCAAACCGCGCCGGCCGCTTGTCGATAAACGCCTGCATCCCTTCCTTCTGATCCCGTGACGCAAACAGCAGCGCATTAGCCTTGCGCTCCAATGCCAGCCCAGCCTCCAGCGGCGCATCCATGCCAGCCAGGATCACCTCCTTGATCTGCTCGGCGGCCAGCGCCGGCATCGCCGCGATGACGCGCGCCAGCTCAAGGGCGTGGGCCTGTACCTGGTCATCGTCCACCAGGTCGCTGACCAGTCCGGCCACCCAGGCGTCCTCGGCACTGATGGGTTGCCCGGTAAGCGCCATGCGCATGGCCTTGACCTTGCCCACGGCCCGGACCAGCCGTTGGGTGCCGCCGATGCCGGGCATGATGCCGATACGGATTTCCGGTTGGCAGAAGCGTGCGCTGCGCCCGGCGACGATCAGGTCGGCGTGCATCGCCAGTTCGCAACCACCACCGTAGGCGTAGCCGCAGACGGCCGCGATCACGGGTTTGGGGCAGTGCTGGATCGGCCCCCAGACCCGTTCGGTGTGGCGCTTGTAGATATCGATGGCGCCGACCCCGGCCATGCTGTTGATGTCGCCGCCAGCGGCGAACACCTTGTCACCGCCGGTCAGGATGATGCAGTGCACCTGGGGATCTATCGCCAACTCACTGAAATGACGCGACAGCAGCGCCTGCAATTCCAGGCTCAAGGCGTTGGTCGCGTGGGGGCGGTTGAGTCGCAGCAGGGCCACGCCGGGCAGTGGGTGTTCGAGCAGAACCGGTGCAGCAGATGAGTCGGACGTGGGCATCTTCGAAGACCAGGCAAGGTGTGAATAATCGCCAGTGTCCTGTTCACGGCGCTGAATTTTCATCGTCCGTTCAGACGTAGTTTGGCTCGCGCATCGTCCCTAGAGTGATCCTTGTCAGTAGAAAAGGAGCACATGATGGAGCTGCATTCGGGTCTTGATTACAGCGGCAAGGTGGTGCTGGTCACCGGTGGCACCAAGGGCATCGGCGCCGGTATCGCGCTGGGATTTCTCGCCGCGAACGCACGGGTGATCATCTGTGCCCGGCGCGAACCTGAGCAGGTGCCGACATTGGCCGGCAAGCGCGCGACCTTCATCGCCGCCGACGTGCGCGACCACGATTCCCTGCAACGCCTGTTCGCCACCATCGAGCGCGACTTCGGCCGCCTCGACGTGGTGATCAACAACGCCGGTGGCAGCCCTGCCACTGACGCGGCCACGGCATCGCCGAGGTTTCATGAAAGCATCATCAGTCTGAACCTGATCGCCCCGCTCAATGTCGCCCAGCACGCCAACCGGCTGATGCAGGCACAGACCCAGGGCGGTTGCATCGTCTTCATCGGCAGTATCAGTGCGCTGCGTTCCTCGCCAGGCACCGCCGCTTACGGCGCGGCCAAGGCCGGGGTGCTGGCGCTGGTGCAATCGCTGGCGGTGGAGTGGGGGCCCAAGGTGCGGGTGGTCACGGTCAGCCCGGGCCTGGTGCTCACCGAACAGGCGCATCTGCACTACGGCTCCGAGGCCGGTATCGCCGCTGTGGCTGCCGGCATTCCGGCGGGCCGCATGGCCGTGGCCGAAGACATCGCCAACGCCTGCCTCTACATCGCATCGCCGCTGGCCGGTTACGCCAGCGGTTGCAACCTGTTGCTGCATGGCGGTGGTGAACGCCCGGCATTTCTCGGTGCCGCGCAGGTGCTGCCCACCTGATCGACCTATTGCGGCGACCGGGTTCGGTGGCCGCCTTCAATGTGAAGGAGACGACTTTGGCTGATCCACAATTGCTATCCAATGTGCGCGCCCTGGTGGGGCGCCAGTACGGCCGCGTGTATGCCTGGGACGAGGTCAATGCCCCGATGATTCGCCAGTGGTGCGAAGTCATGGGCGTGGACAACCCGTTGTACACCGATGCGGGTTTCGCCCTGGGCACCGCACATGAGGGCCTGATCGCCCCGCCTGCGATGCTGCAGGTGTGGACCATGGAAGGCCTGCACGCCAACAACTATCCACCTGGCTCCACCGACGAGAACCCTTACGAGGTGCTCAAGGAAATGGAAGCCTACGGCTACGCCTCCACCGTGGCGGTGAACTCCGAACTGAGCTTCACCCGCCCGGTGCGCCTGGGGGAAAAACTCTACTACACCACGCGCCTGGATTCGGTCGGCGATGAGAAAACCACCGCCCTGGGCACTGGTTTCTTCGTCACCCTGGTGATGAGCCATTTCGTCGAAAGAGCCGGTGGCGACGAGCCGGTCGGCGAGTTGCTGTTTCGCGTCTTCAAGTTCCGAGCGGCCAATGCCCAGGCGCCGGCCAAGGTTGAGTCAGCGCCGGCCAAGGCCAAGCGCCCGCTGCCGGGCATCAGCGATGACACGCGGTTCTTCTGGGAGGGCTGCGAGCAGGGCCAGTTGCTGATCCAGCGCTGCACGGCGTGCAAGACCTTGCGTCATCCACCGGCACCGGTATGCATCCAGTGCCACAGCTTCGACTGGGACACTGTGCAGGCCAGCGGCCGCGCCACCTTGTACTCGTTCGTGGTGATGCACTACCCCGAAGTGCCGCCGTTCGATTACCCCAACCCGATCGGCCTGATCGAGCTGGCCGAAGGCGTGCGCCTGATCGCCGGCCTGGTCGGTGTAGAGCGGGACCAGTTGCAGATCGGCCAGCCGTTGCAGGTCGAGTTCCAGACCTTCGATGACCAGCTGACCCTGCCGATGTTTCGGCCGGTAGAGGCATAGGAGCCCCCATGGATTTCGAATTGAGCGAAGACCAGCGCGCCATTGCGCAGATGGCCGACGGCCTGTTTGTCGACCACTGCCATGACGACTACATGCGCCAGTGGGACACCAGCGGCGAGCCGATGATGGCGCCGCTGTGGGCGCTGTGCATCGAGACCGGGTTGCATGCCCTGGCCATCCCCGAAGAGCACGGTGGCAGCGGTCTGGGCATGACCGAACTGATGCTGGTGCTGCAAGCTCAGGGCAAGGCCCTGGCCCAGGTGCCGTTGTGGCGTCATCAATTGGCCGCCGCGACCCTGGCCCGTTTTGATGCTGGCGACAGTGCCGGCTGGGTAGCGAGGGCTGCAACCGGCGAGGCGCTGTTGAGCCTGTCCATGGAGGGCCTGAGTAGCGCGCTGGGTATCGAGTTGCAAGCCTGTCCGTGCGCCGACGGCTGGTCGGTCAACGGCCGGGTCGCGGCCCTGGCATTGGGCGAGCAGTCCCAGGCCGCGTTGGTGTTGGTAGACGTCGACGCGCAGCCACGTTTGCTGCTGCTCGATCTGACGGCGCCCGAGATAAAGCGGGTGCCGGCAGTGATGACCCACGGCGAAGCGGCGGCCGACCTGCACATCCAGGGCTTGACCGTAAACGCGGCGGCGCTGTTGCCGGTCGAGGCAGTCGCCTGGCTGGAGCTGCGCAGCGTGGCGGCCTTGGCGGCCCTGCAACTGGGGGTCAGCGAAGAGCAGATCCGCCGCACCGTGGCCTATGTCAGCGAGCGCCGGCAGTTCGAGCGCGTCATCGGCAGCTTTCAGGCGGTGCAAATGAGCATGGCCGACACCCATATCGCCGTCGAAGCCTTGCGCACCGCGCTCTGGCAGTTGGCTTTCCGCATCGATGCCGGCATGCCAGCGCCTTCCGAAGCCCTGGCCACTGCCTGGCTGGCCTGTGAAGCGGGGCACCGCATCGGCCACACCGCCCAACACGTGCATGGCGGTATCGGCGTCGACCTGACGTACCCGATCCACCGTTTTCTCTACTGGAGTCGCGGCCTGTCCCTTGCCCTGGGTGGCTCGGCAGCCAATCTGGAACGCCTGGGCGACTGGCTCAACGATAACGACAAGCTGGGATGGAAATATGACCTCGAAGAACACCAAGCGCTTTGACGACGTGCGCCCCGGCGAAGTACTGCCGGAGCTCGCGGTGCCGATTACCGTGACCCTGATCAACGGCGGCGCGATCGCCACCCGTGACTACTTCCCCGGGCACCACGACGCTGAGGCGGCCCGTGCCTTGGGTTCGCCCCATGTGTTCATGAACATCCTCACCACCAATGGGTTGGTGCAGCGGTTCATCGAGCAATGGGCCGGGCCTTTGGCGCAATTCACCGCATTGAAAATCAAGCTCGGCGCGCCGAATTATCCCGGCGACTGCATGACCTTCAGCGGCAGCGTCAGCGCACTCGATGCCGACACCCGCGCGGTGGAAATCACCTTGAGCGGCAAAAATTCCATGGGCAACCACGTGACCGGCACGGTCGCGCTGGTCCTGCCCTGACAGCCGGAGAGACACAGATGACTGATTCATCGATTTCCGGGCGCGCCGCGATCGTTGGCCTCGGCGCGACCGAATTTTCCAAGAACTCCGGACGCACCGAATTGCGCCTGGCCCTGGAGGCCACCTTGAGCGCGCTCAAGGATGCCGGCATCGACCCAAGCGAGGTCGAGGGTTTCAGCTCTTACTCGGTGGACAAGGTCCCGGAGTACGAAATCGCTCGTCTGCTGGGGTGCAAGAACGTCAAGTTCTTCTCCCAGGTGCCCCACGGCGGCGGCGCCGCCTGCGGGCCGGTGATGCACGCGGCGATGGCGGTGGCCACCGGCGTGGCGAAAGTGGTGGTGGTGTATCGGGCCATGAACGAGCGTTCCTGGTATCGCTTCGGCACTGGCAACTATGGCTTTGCATCATCGCCGATATTCGACAACGTCAACTACGGCTGGTACATGCCCCACGGCTTCCATACACCAGCCGCCTGGGTCGGGATGTTCGCCCAGCGCTACATGCACACCTATGGCGCCACCTCCGAAGATTTCGGCCGTGTCGCGGTGGCGGCGCGTGATTTCGCTGCGACCAATCCCCAGGCGTTTTTCCACGGCAAGCCGATCACCCTGGAAGAACACCAGGCCTCGCGCTGGATCTGCGAACCGCTGCACCTGCTCGACTGCTGCCAGGAGTCCGATGGCGCCGTGGCGATGATCATCACCTCGGCCGAGCGCGCCCGTGACCTGCGGCAGAAGCCGGTGACCATCAAGGCCGGTTCCCAGGGCATCAGCCATGGCCAGCAGAGCATGACCTCGTTCTACCGCGACGACATCACCGGGCTGCCGGAAATGGGCGTGGTCGCCCGCGAGCTGTATCGCCAGTCGGGCCTGGGCCCGGACGCGTTCCAGACCGCGGTGATCTACGACCACTTCACCCCGTTCGTGTTGCCGCAGCTGGAAGAGTTCGGCTTCGTCGAGCGCGGCGAAGCCAAGGAATTCATCCGCGCCGGGCACCATGCCCGTGGCGGCAAACTGCCGATCAACACCCACGGCGGGCAACTGGGCGAAGCCTATATCCACGGCATGAACGGCATCGCCGAAGCGGTACGCCAGGTGCGTGGCACGGCGGTCAACCAGGTGGCGGATGTACAGAACGTGCTGGTTACCGCGGGCACCGGCGTACCCACCAGCGGCCTGATTCTCGGCACAGCCTAAGGAGCAGCAGATGTTCGTCGACCTCACTCCCGAACAACATGCCCTGCGCCACAAGGTGCGGGACTATTTCCAGGCCCTGATGACCCCGGACATGCGCGCGCAGTTGCGCGGCAAGGAAGGCGGCGAGCTGTTTCGCCAGACCATCCGCCAGATGGGCCGCGACGGCTGGCTCGCGGTTGGCTGGCCCAAGGCCCATGGCGGCCAGGGCTATGCCGCCACCGAACAGCTGATCTTCTTCGAAGAAGCCAATATCGCCGGGGCGCCACTGCCGTTCGTGACTATCAGCACCGTCGGCCCGGCCTTGATGGCCCATGGCAGCGAGCTGCAGAAAGAACGCTTCCTGCCAGGGATCGCCGCGGGCGAAATCATGTTCGCCATCGGTTATTCCGAACCCGATGCCGGCAGCGATCTGGCGGTGTTGAAAACCAGTGCCCGCCAGGACGATGAAGGTTTCCTGGTCAATGGCAACAAGCTGTGGACCTCGGGTGCCGAATCGGCCGATTTCGTCTGGCTGGCGGCCCGTACCGATCCGACCCAGGCGCGGCACAAAGGCATTTCGCTGCTGATCGTCGATACCACGACGCCGGGCTTCTCCCACACCCTGATCCATACCGTCGGCACTCCGACGGCGGCCACTTACTACGACAACGTGCGGGTACCCAACGAGATGCTGGTGGGTGAGTTGCACGGTGGCTGGAAACTCATCACTTCGCAGTTGAACCACGAGCGCCTCGGCCTGGGTACCTGGTCGGACAAGGTCGTGGCGCTGTTTCGCAGGGTTTACCTGTGGGCGCGGGCCCGCGATGAACAGGGCCGTCGGGCGATGGACAAAGCCTGGGTGCGCAGCTCGCTGGCCGAGTGTTACGCGCGCCTGGAGGCGATGCGCCTGATCAACATGCGCATTGCCGCCGACCTCGAGCTCGACCGCATGAGCGTCGCGCTGAGTTCGACCACCAAGGTGTTTGGCTCGGAGTCGGCCATCGAGATCCTGCGCAAGCTGGCGGCGATCGTCGGTGCCAATGGTTCGATGCGCAGCGGTTCGGCGGCGACGCTGTTAGAGGGTGACCTGGAGTATGAATTGCGCTCTGCAACGACCCTGACCTTCGGTGGTGGCACCAATGAAATCCAGCGCGAACTGATCGCCCAGTTTGGCCTCGGCATGCCGCGCACCCAACGCTGACGCTCGTCCATCAACAACAAGAACCGCACTCGCCCCGGATCCGGGGCGGGTCGAAGGGGACTTTCATGAGCACTATCGAGCAATTTCGCCAGGACACCCGCGCCTGGCTGGAGGCCAACTGTCCGCTGTCGATGCGCACCGGCATGGCTGAAGGCGATGTGGTGTGGGGCAGCCAGAACCCGCAGTTTCCCTGCGAAGACGCCCGCCTGTGGTTCGAGCGCATGCGCGACAAACGCTGGTTCTGCCCCGAGTGGCCCGAGGAATATGGCGGCGCCGGCCTGAGCGACGAACAACTGGCGGTGCTGGAAAGCGAGATGCGCCGTATCAAGTGCCGGCCGCCGCAGATCAACCTCGGCATCTGGATGCTCGGGCCGGTATTGCTGGCCTATGGCAGTGAGCAACAGAAACGCGACCTGCTGCCGCCGATTGCCCGCGGTGAAGTGCGCTGGTGCCAAGGTTTCTCCGAGCCGAACGCCGGTTCCGACCTGGCCAGCCTGAAAATGGCTGCGCGCGATGCCGGTGACCACTTCGTGGTGGACGGCAGCAAGATCTGGACCTCCTACGGCGACAAATCCGACTGGATGTATGCCCTGGTGCGCACTGACTTCAACGTGCCGAAACACGAAGGCATCAGCCTGATCGTGCTGGACATGCGCAGCCCCGGGGTCAAGCCACAACCGATCGATTTGATCAGCGGCAAGTCGGCGTTCTGCCAGGTGTTCTTCGACAGCGTCAAGGTGCCCAAGAGCCAGTTGATCGGGCCGCTCAATGGCGGCTGGAACCTGGCCAAGTACCTGTTGCAGCACGAACGCAAGGCGATGTCGAAATTCGGCGAGTTCAGCTTGCCGTCTCACGTCGACCTGCTGGCGCTGATGCGCCAATACGTGCCGGCGCCACAGACCCAGGGTGAGCATGCCTTGCAGGCGCGGGCGACGGCCTGCGCGATGAATGAGCATGCCTACAACCTGACCGTTCAGCGCATGGGTGAAGAAGCGCGGGCCGGCGATGACATCGGCGGCCTGATGTCGATCATGAAGCTTACGCACACTGAACAGGAGCGCGACAAGTTCGAAGTGCTGCTCGATGCCATGGCCGGGCATGCCTGCGGCTGGGACAGTCCGGCGTTCAGCGAGCAGCAACTGGCGGTCACCCGTTCCTGGTTGAACAGTTATGCGCTGACCATCTCCGGCGGGTCCTCGGAGGTCCAACTCAACGTCATCGCCAAGCGCGTGCTGGGCTTGCCCGACGCTAAAAAAGGAGTCACCCCATGAGCCTGCGTTACAACGATGACCAGCGTTTGCTGGCCGACAGCGCCCGGGACTTTCTCGCTGCCCGCAGTCCGGTGAGTGCCCAGCGTCGGTTGCGGGATGAGGCGGTGGCCCTGGGTTTTGAGCCGCAGCTGTGGCGTGACGCGGTAGAGTTGGGTTGGAGCGCGATTGCGTTTCCCGAAGAGTTCGGTGGCCTGGATTTCGGTTGCAAGGGTTTGGGGCCGATTTTCGAATCCATGGGCCGCAATCTGTCTGCCACGCCGCTGTTGTCCAGCGTGGTGCTGGGCGGCTCGCTGGTGCAACTGGCGGGCAATACGGCGCAGAAGGCGCAGTGGTTGCCAGCGCTGATCGGTGGTGAGCAGCGCCTGGCCCTGGCAGTGGACGAACGCTCGCGCCACGACCCGAGCCGCATTGCCCTTGAGGCCAAGGCCGAAGGGCAGGGCTATCGCTTGCACGGCGACAAGTTCTGGGTGGTCGATGGCCTGGGTGCCGATGCCTACGCAGTGGCGGCGCGCACGTCCGGGCAGCCAGGTGAGACGCAAGGCATCAGCCTGTTCCTGGTGCCGGCCGATACGCCGGGCTTGATGGTCAGCGCCTTGCCGCAAATCGATTCGCGCAACCACGCACGCCTGCAACTGGATCAGGTGCAATTGGGCAGTGACGCGCTGCTGGGCAGCCTGGGGGAGGGCTGGGCCGTGCTGGAAACAGCACTGGACCGGGGTCGCACCTGCCTCGCGGCGGAACTGTTGGGGATGGCCGAGCAGCTGTTCGAAACCACCTTGGAGTACCTCAAGACCCGTGTGCAGTTCGACACGCAGATTGGCACCTTCCAGGTCCTGCAACATCGCGCCGCGCAGATGTACATCGACCTGGCGCTGAGCCGCAGCGCCCTGATGGCCGCGCTGGCGACCCTGGATGACACCGGCCTCGAACCTCGGGCCCGTGCTCGACTGGTCAGCCTGGCGAAATGGAAAGCCGGCGACACGGCGATCAAGGTCGCCAACGAAGCGGTACAGATGCACGGCGGCATCGGCGTCACCGACGAGCTGGATGTCGGCCTGTACCTCAAGCGCGTGCGCGTTGCGCAGAGCTGCCTGGGTGACCGGGATTTCCATTGCGAACGCTATTCGACCAACGCGTAACCCCCCTGTGGGAGCGAGCCTGCTCGCGAAGGGGCCGGCACATTCAACATCCTCATGGCCT
>NZ_JASCAE010000106.1:0-10307 GCF_029967975.1 Pseudomonas sp. V98_8 | reverse complement strand
TGGGGTTTCCCCATGTGAGAGTAGGTCATCGTCAAGATTAAATTCCAAAACCCCTGTCTGCTAGCGCAGACAGGGGTTTTGTCGTTTTGGGGCTACGAAAAGAGCTTCAGCACATTGCTCATCGAGTAACCGGTCACTCAATGTGAGACGGCACCGGGATGAATCGATGGAAGCCGGTAAGCTACCCACAATCGCCCAGACTTGTGCGGCATCGACGGGCAAAAGAGCCCGGGGTTGGCTATAGCGGGGCTGGGAGCCGGGGCGGGGGATGTTGTAAGCAGATTATGCGTGGATGATGAGCGACGAAATGTTGCGGCAAGTGAAGTCACCCTCGGGCCTGCCGCTGCCTTTGCTACGAGGTTTTTCTGTTCTTGGCTTCCGAACTGTTGAGGTACCGGGTGATGACCTCAACCCCACGATTGAGATGGTTGACCAGCAACCTCACAGATCCTTCGACATCTCGCGCCTCGGCGGCCCGCCACATGGCCCGGTGATCTTCCTGTGATAACTTGCCCAGGCCCATGGCCTCAAGGTTGAAGCGCAGGAAGCGTTCTTCTTCGTTCAACCCGTCCTCCACCAGTTTGAGCAACCGGCGATTGGGTGCCTTGCTGTAGAGCGACATATGAAAGAGGCGGTTCAGCCGGCCGATTTCGGTGTAGTCCTGTTCCGTCTCCAGCTGGTCGATGTAAAGCGCGGCCTGTTCGAGATCCGCCGCCTCAAGCAATGGCACCGACAGGCGCAGGGCTTCGGACTCCAGTAAAATCCGCAGCGCATAGGTCTCCACTGCATCGCCCTGGACCAGCGGGGCCACCACGGCACCTTTGTGGGCAACCACATTGAGCAATGACTGGGCTTCGAGTTGGCGCAACGCTTCGCGCACAGGCATGCGGCTGACACCGAAGAGATCGGCCAGGTCTTGCTGGCGCAGAGCGATGCCACACGGCAGCCGACCGTCCAGGATGGCCGAACGCAAGGTTTCCTCGATGACCGAGCGCGCCAGGTGAGCCGCAATCGGGCCGTTGACCTTAATGCTGCTGAGAGGGTTGGCTTTTCGTGTCACTACAACGCACCCTGATTGGCCGATTTATTTTGGATCCAACTGACACTAGTGAGTGCCTGAAAGCTTGTCAAACGATCAGCAAATTACCTATTTCAAGTTTAGCGCGCCATCGCTGATCTCACGGTGCCATTGTTTTTTGCCGTACTAACCTACACCATCAACCGACTTTCCAACTGCCTACCCTGGATGCCTCGCATTGGCGGTACGTTTTTCCCCGATTCCACGGATGCTGCGCTGGCTGTCCTGCGCGTTGTTGCTGGCTGGCGTAATGCTCGGCGGGCTGCATGCCGATTGGGATTTTTCTCTGATCAGTCGTCGGGCGCAGGCATTGTACGGACCTTTGGGTCCAGGCCAGCAACGCATGGATGATTGGCAGCATTTGCTGGCCAGCCAGAAGCAGCTTGGCGAGCTTGAACAGTTGAACGTGGTCAACCGGTTCGTCAACAAGCAGTTGCGCTACGTCGAAGACATCGATTTGTGGCAACAGGTCGATTATTGGGAAACGCCAATCGAAGCCCTGTGGAAAGGTGCCGGCGACTGCGAAGATTACGCTATCGCCAAGTATTTCAGCCTGCGCCATCTTGGCGTTTCCAGTGACAAACTGCGCATTACCTACGTCAAGGCCCTGCGTCTGAACCGGGCACACATGGTGCTGACCTACTATTCGAGTCCAGAGGCGATGCCGTTGGTCCTCGATAGCCTGATCGACACGATCCAGCCCGCCAGTCAGCGAACGGATCTGCTTCCGGTCTACTCCTTCAATGCAGAAGGCCTGTACTTGCCCGGCGCCAAAGGTAACAAGAAGGTTGGTGATACCAAACGCCTGTCGCGTTGGCAGGATGTGCTGAAAAAAATGCAGGCCGAAGGTTTTCCGGTCGAGACGACTAACTAGGAGCTCACGCTCAGATGTCTTTGTTCAAACAGCTGTTGATCGCTATCTGTCTGTTCCTGGTGGTCGCCTTTACCGGCAGCTTCATGGTCAGCCTGGAAAGTTCGCGCACCCAGTACGTCAACCAGTTGCGTTCTCACGCCCAGGATGGCGCGACGGCTTTGGCGGTGTCCCTGACACCGAACATCGACGATCCGGCGATGGTCGAGTTGCTGGTCAGCTCGCTGTTCGACAGCGGGTATTACGCCAGCATCCGCGTGGTCGATTTGAGCGACGACAAAGTCATCGTCGAGCGCAGCGGTATGCCGACGGTCAACAATGTACCGCAATGGTTCATCAAGCTGATCGGCCTGGAAGCGGCCGGTGGCGATGCGATCGTCAGCCGCGGTTGGGAGCAGGCTGCACGGGTCGAGGTGGTCAGCCACCCGATGTTTGCCTTGGCCAAGCTTTGGCAGAGTGCGCTGGGCAGTCTTGGTTGGCTGCTGCTGTGTGGCGCGGTGAGCGCCGTCTTGGGTGCATTGCTGTTGCGTCGACAATTGAAGCCCCTGGATTACATGGTCAAGCAATCCCACGCGATTGCCCGCCGGGAATTCCTCAGCCTGCCGGATTTGCCGCGTACCCCCGAATTGCGCCGCGTCGTTCAAGCAATGAACCAGATGGTCGAGAAGCTCAAGGCACTGTTTCAGGAACAGGCCGAGCGCAGTGAAAGACTGCGGATCGAGTCTTATCAGGACAACCTGACAGGGCTGGCGAACCGTCGTTATTTCGAGATGCAGTTGAACGCACGGGTGAGCAATACCGAGCAGGCCAGCTCGGGTTATCTGCTGTTGCTGCGGGTCAACGATCTGGCGGGTTTGAATCAGCGCCTGGGTGGTCAGCGGACCGATGAGTTGTTGAAGGCAGTCGGGCTGCAATTGTCTCGCGAGTGCGCCAAGTACCCGGAAACACAAAACCTGGTCACGCGCATTCGCGGCGGTGAGTTTGCCGTGCTGGCGCCGGGGTTGGTGCGTGAGGAAGCGTTGCAGCTGGCGCGCAGCCTCGACAGTGCCTTGGCGAGCCTGCACGCCACTGGCGCCACCGACGTTGCGCCGGTGGCCTCAATCGGACTGGCTCCCTTTACCCATGGCGATTCACCGCAGGCGGCGCTCGGGTTGGCGGATCAGGCATTGGCCCAGGCGCAGAGCCAGGGTGAGCCGAGCTGGGCGTGCCTGGACCATGGCGCATCGACTCATGTGGCTGAAGACCATCATGCGTGGCACAACCTGCTCGATCAGGCCATGACTCAACGGCGCTTCGAATTGTTCTTCCAGCCAGTGGTTGCCGCCCAGGACACTCAGCTGGTGCTGCACTACAAGGTGCTTTCGCGCTTGACTGATGCAGAGGGCCAGATCATTCCCGCCGGACGCTTCCTGCCGTGGCTGGAGCGTTTTGGCTGGACTGCGCGGCTGGACCGCCTGATGCTGGAGTTGGTGCTTGAGCAGATGGCTGACCATGAAGAGTCGCTGGCGCTGAACCTGTCGTCGGCTACCCTGGCTGACCCGCAGGCGCTGAATAAAGTCTTTGAGCTATTGCGTTCGCATTCCAACCTGGGGCCGCGGTTGACGCTGGAGATCGGTGAGGAACAATTACCGGAGCAAACGGTGCTTGAGGAGCTGACGCGACGCCTGCGTGAGTTGGGGTTCTCATTGAGCCTGCAACGTTTCGGCGGACGTTTCAGCATGATCGGCAACCTGGCACGGCTAGGGTTAGCGTATCTGAAGGTCGATGGCAGCTACTTCCGGGCGATTGATCGCGAGAGTGACAAGCGTTTGTTCATCGAGGCCATCCAGCGGGCGGCGCACAGCATTGACCTGCCGTTGATTGCCGAGCGGGTCGAGACAGAAGGGGAGTTGTCGGTGATTCGCGAGATGGGGCTTTATGGGGTTCAGGGGCAATTGTTCGGTGCGCCAAAGCCTTGGTGTAGGAGCGAGCTTACTCGCGATGGAGGGTAACGATGACGCGGGGCACCTGACGCCCCGCGGCGCCCTCACATTTTTCGACGGAACGCCGCCCGGAGCATGCTCGCTCCTACATCTAGAGGGCGGCAGGCCTAGATCAATCCTGCCTCATCATCATCGATCAAATGACTTAATCCGCCCAACGCCTCACGGGCCTGGGTCCGGTCCATCAACTTGGCCTGTGCGGCCGGTGGCAGGTCGGTGACACGGATCACGCCTTTGCTGGTCAGCACCTGGATCAAGTCGTCGAGTACGCGGATCATTTCCAGGTCGCTTTGCTTGAGCTGCTTGAGGCTGACCTCCATCGTTTCGTTGGCGTACCAGGCCTGGATTTCATGATGATCGGCCGGCAGCGTTTCCGTGGCTTCGGCATAGGCGGCAGCTTCCACGCGAACCAATTGGCCTTGCGCATCGCGTTGCACGTAAAACATTTGGCATCCCTCAGAAATGGTCCAGCATCATGCTGTCAGCAGCATAGGCCAACTGCAGGCGAGTATGCGGCGTGATGACGAAATCGTCACCGGGCTGTTGATTGCAAACGTGACGGCCGCCCGCTGTGGGCGACCGTCAGTCAGCCATCAGCTGTTGTTGTGATCGATCTTGATCGTCGGATCGCTACCGGCAATCAGATTGTGCAAGTTGGCGCTGGACCAGTTGTTACCTTCGAGTTTGATCGTCACGTCCGGCTTGGCCGCTGTAGCGTTGGCACTGTTGAAGTTGCCAGCGGAATTGACCTGCAGGGACGATACACCGTCCACCGTGGTGATCTTCAGGTAGTTGTCGATGGTGCTGCCACTTTCACCCTGCAACAGATCACGCAGATCGATGCGATCGCCCTGGCTGGCATTGAAGTCCTTGATCACGTCGGTGCCGGTGTCGCCAGACTTCCAGACGAAGGTATCGCCACCCAGGCCGCCAATCAGCGTGTCGTCACCCTTGCCACCCAGGAGGGTGTCATTGCCGTCGCCACCCTCAAGCAGGTCTTTTCCGGTACCGCCGAGCAAGAGGTCATTGCCGCTGCCGCCGTAGAGTTTGTCGTCGCCACCCAGGCCGAAAATGATGTCGTTGCCGGCACCACCCAACAGACTGTCGTTGCCATCGTGAGCGCCAGACACGTCGAACACGTCGGTGTGCTCTGTAATGTACTGGTGCACGTTGCTGGTGGTCACTTTGCTGACATCTACGCCGGTTTCCTTGGCAACGAACGCCTGCATCGCCTGGTAACCCTCGCCGGCAACGCCGTTGAAGCTGACCAGGTCGCCGAAGATGATGTCATTGCCATCACCCGCATTGACCGTGTCGTCACCCGGCAGGGTCGCCTCGGTGTGGCCGAGGATGGCATTGGCCAGGTTGCTCGGATCGATATTGGTTTGTGGCTTGCTGTCCGTGTCGAACGGAATCAGGTCGGTCGGCTTGATCGCGCCGTTCAGACCGATTGCTTCGACCTGCGACAACTTACTGAGCAACAGGAAGCTGCTGCTGGCGTTATCGGCCGTATCGTCGTCGGTGTAGCTACCTTTACCGGCGGTGTACGAGATCTCATAGGTGCCGTCACCCTGCGCACGGATCGTGCCGATGGTGCCGTCCTTGGTCCAATTGCCCGACGAGTCTTCGGACCACTTGTTGATCTTGCCACTGCTGGTAATCAGCTGGCGGCTGACTCCACCCAGGGTGATATAGGCGGTATCGCCCAGCTTGTAGTTATTGACGCTCAGGTAGTCATCCAGTCTGCCATCGACTACTTTGGAGCTTTTGAAGTCAGCGACTATCGGGTTGGTCGATTCGCCGGATTGGTAGTAGGTGGGCACCCCGTCAGTGATGAAGTAAGTGAGGTTGGTGGCGCCGATATTGCCCTTGGCCTGAGTACTCTGGAAGAAGTTGGCCGTGGTTTTGAACACGTCCTCGTAGTTGGTGCCACCGCCAGACGCCATCGATCTGACGATGGCCTGGAGTTGATCCAGTGCGCCGGAGTCATTCAGGTTGACCGTAACGGTGGTGTTCACGGTGTCATCGAAGGTCGCCAGGAAAATGTTGACCGTCCCCGAAGTGTTCGCACCCAGGCTTTGCTTGAGGGTGCTGAACATCAGGCTCAGCGAGTTCTTCGCTGCCTGGATCGAGGTGTCCATACTGCCGGAAGTGTCGACCATGAACGCAATGTTGTAATTCTTGCCCTGAACCACGTTTAGGCCAGCGACGTCGGCAACGATGATGTCGTTGCTGTCGGTGCCGACGATATTGTCATCCTTGGTCGTGCCCATGACCGGGTTGTAGGTCGCTGGGTAGATGGTCACCGGAAGCTCGGCCGACGATGGCGCTGAGCCGCCCAGCATTTCGGTGGAGGTCGAAGTCACCGTCAGGTTGAACGAGTTGCTGTAGTACGGCGGCGGGGTGATGGTCAGCGAGCCGAGGTTCCAGCCGGTGACATCCGCCTCGCCATTGCTCGCGGTGGCCGTGAAGGTATGTCCCGCGCCATCGCCGAGCACGGAGCCCGCCGGAATCCCGCCGATCTTCACGCTCAGGCTTTCGGAGCCGTCGCGGTCGGTCAGTTCGGTGCTGATGGCCGACAGTTTGATGCTGCCGCCCTCTGGCCCGGTGTTGAGCTTGTAGCCGTCGTAGTAGCCTTCGCCATTGCTGCCATGCAGGTCGGAGACCGTCACGCCTGCATTGATCAGGTCGTTGACGCCGGTGTAGATCGGCACGCCAGCATTGTTCAGGTCGAGCACCGGACCGTTGTCCACCCTGAGGTTGACGTCGTAGCTGCCCGGGCCGCTCTGGTTGTGGTGGTAGATGTCCAGGGTGTAGTAGCCGCTGGTGGTCGGCGTGAACGAGCCGCTGATCGTCCCGCCGGCACCCCACAGGGCACTGGCCACGTTTTTGCCGCCAATCGTCACCAGCAGACTGTCGTCCGCGGTGCCGCTGAAGGTGTAGATCTTGCCGGCTTCGAGGTAGATCAGGCCGGAGGTTTTTGAGGCGATACCCGCCGTCACACTGCTTTCCTGCACATCGGTCACGGTACCTTTGCTGTTGGCAGTGCCAGCCGCATCGATCACCGATTTCAGGGTGTTGGTCGGCGCACCGCTGCCCGTACCGTTGTAGCCGGTGTTTAGGGCGGTCAGGCCAGTCCAGATCTCCTTGATCAGGCCTGTCGAGTTCACGTTGTTGCCCGCGATACTCAGGGTGGGTGCGTCGGCTTGCGGAGTGATGTCGACTTTCAGAGTCGCTTCGTTGCCCAGGTTGAAACCGTCGGTAGGCTTGAACTTGATCTGCGCGTAGTCCGCTGCCTTGTTGCCGACCCCGGTGCCGCCATAACCATCGGCACCCGACTCGTTGCGTGCCGGCACGAAGGTCAGTTTGCCCAGGGCGATATCCGCCTGGCTGATGACCTGCCCGACCACCACCTTCACGCCGTTGAACAACAAATCGCCACCGCCCGTTACCTGGGTGATGGTGATGCCCAGCGGGCTGTCGTTATCGACATCGGTGACCTTGAAGTTGTCCCAGGTCAGGGTCAGGGTCTTGTCTTCGAGGCCGGTAACTGCGCCGCCAGTGGTCACCGGTGCATGGTCGTTGTCGACGATGGTGGTGATGACATAGGTTTTGCTCGAGTCGATCACCAGATTCTCGAAGTTGCCGCCGATGGCTTTGTCGATGGTGATGATGAAGTTCTCGGAGCCTTCGACCAGCTTGTCATCGATGGTGCTGATGTCGAAACCGACGCTGTTGCTGTTGGCCGGAATCTTGATTGTCATGACACCATTGAGGTCTGAACCGTCGACCGCAGTACCCGTGTACTTCAGGGTCACCGTGACTTCGGCCTGAGAGGTATTGCTCAGGTTCAACGTGTAGTGCGCGGATTGGCCTTCGATGACCGATGCCGCACCACTGATACCCACGGTGGTTACGTCGCCTTGGCCCGATGGCTCGTCGGTGACGGTGGTGGTCAGGGTGGTGTCCTTGAGCGTCAATTTTTCAAAGTTGTCAGCACCGGTGACCGACACCAACTTGTTGATGATCGGGGCCTGGCCACCAGTGAAGAAGTCGTCCTTGGCGGTAACTACTGCAGTGCCCGTGGTGCCATTGGCCGGGATCTTGACCGTGGTACCGTCGCTGAGCTTGAAGGTCAGCTCACTGTGGCTGGCCATTGGCAGGCCAGCGGTGTTGGTCAGGGTCACGGTGTAGGTGATCTGGCCGCCTTCGGTGACGGTGGTTTTATCCACGCTCAGGGTGGCCGTCACTTCGGTGAGGGTGTCGCTAACTTTCACCACAGCTTCGCCGCCGAGCACCAGGTTCTCGAAGGATTTGCCCGGAACGGAAGCACCAGTGACGCTAAGCTTGATGGTTTCGCCGTCCTTGTAGACGTCATCGCCCTGGGCTTTCAGCTCGTATGGAATGCTGGTGCTGCCAGCCTTGATCACGACGGTATCGCCGTTGCTCAAGGTCACGGTCAGGTCTTGTTTCAGGACCTGGTCCACTTTCACCGTGAACTTCGGTGCAGCGTTTTCCAGTACGTCGCCGTTGCTTTCGATGCTGACGGTGATCTTGTCGCCTTGGCCCGATGGTTCGTCGGTGACCTTGGTCGTATATTGGTCCTCGCCGAGGGTCAGTTTCTCGAAGTTGTTGGCCGAGACCGACTCCAGCTTGTTGACGATTGCATCCTGACCACCGGTGAAGATGTCGTCTTTGGCAATCACCACAGCAGAGCCGCTGGTGCCATTGGCCGGGATCTTGATCTCGGTACCGTCGGTGAGTTTGAAGGTCAACTCGCCGTGGCTGGCCATCGGCAGGCCGGCGGCGTTGGTCAGGGTCACGGTGTAGGTGATCTGGCCGCCTTCGGCGACGGTGGTTTTATCCACAGTCAGGGTGGCTTTGACTTCGGTGAGGGTGTCGCTAACTTTCACCACGGCTTCGCCGCCAAGCACCAGGTTCTCGAAGGATTTGCCCGGAACCGAAGCATCGGTGACGCTGAGCTTGATGGTTTCGCCGTCCTTGTAGACGTCATCGCCCTGGGCTTTCAGCTCGTATGGAATGCTGGTGCTGCCAGCCTTGATCACGACGGTATCGCCGTTGCTCAAGGTCACGGTCAGGTCTTGTTTGAGGACCTGGTCCACTTTCACCGTGAACTTCGGTGCAGCGTTTTCCAGTACGTCGCCGTTGCTTTCGATGCTGACGGTGATCTTGTCGCCTTGGCCCGATGGTTCGTCGGTGACCTTGGTCGTATATTGGTCCTCGCCGAGGGTCAGTTTCTCGAAGTTGTTGGCCGAGACCGACTCGAGTTTGTTAACGATTGCGTCCTGGCCACCGGTGAAGATGTCGTCCTTCGCAATCACCACAGCAGAGCCGCTAGTGCCGTTGGCCGGGATCTTGATCTCGGTGCCGTCGGTGAGTTTGAAGGTCAACTCGCCGTGGCTGGCCATTGGCAGACCGGCGGCGTTGGTCAGGGTAACGGTGTAGGTGATCGAGCCGCCTTCGGCGACGGTGGTTTTATCCACGGTCAGGGTGGCTTTGACTTCGGTGAGGGTGTCGTCGACTTTCACCACGGCTTCGCCGCCGAGCACCAGGTTCTCGAAGGATTTGCCCGGAACGGAAGCATCGGTGACGCTGAGCTTGATGGTTTCGCCGTCCTTGTAGACGTCATCGCCCTGGGCTTTCAGCTCGTATGGAATGCTGGTGCTACCAGCCTTGATCACCACGGTATCGCCGTTGCTCAAGGTGACGGTCAGATCCTGCTTGAGTACCTGATCGACTTTCACCGTGAACTTCGGTGCAGCGTTTTCCAGTACGTCGCCGTTGCTTTCGATGCTGACGGTGATCTTGTCGCCTTGGTTGGCCGGGTCTTTTGGATCGCCCGAACCTGGCTCGTCGGTGACGGTGGTGGTGTATTGGTCCTCGCCGAGGGTCAGCTTCTCGAAGTTGTTGGCCGAGACCGACTCCAGCTTGTTGACGATTGCATCCTGACCACCGGTGAAGATGTCGTCCTTGGCAATCACCACAGCAGAGCCGCTGGTGCCGTTAGCCGGGATCTTGATCTCGGTACCGTCGGTGAGTTTGAAGGTCAACTCGCCGTGGCTGGCCATCGGCAGGCCGGCCGCGTTGGTCAGGGTCACGGTGTAGGTGACCGAACCTCCTTCGGCGACGGTGGTTTTATCCACGGTCAGGGTGGCTTTCACTTCAGTGAGGGTGTCGTCGATGGTGACTTGGGCTTTGCCGCCCAGGACCAGGTTTTCGAACGACTTGCCGTCGACGGTGGCATTGCTGACACCCACTTCCACAACCTGACCGTCCTTGTAGACGTCATCGCCCTGGGCCTTCAGCTCGTACGGCACGCTGGTGCTGCCGGCCTTGATCACCACGGTATCGCCGT
>NZ_JASCAE010000105.1:0-10746 GCF_029967975.1 Pseudomonas sp. V98_8 | reverse complement strand
ACATTCGACCGCATCCCTACTGACGGAACGCGGTCGAATGTGGGAGCGGGCTTGCTCGCGAAAGCGATCTGACATTCACCGCGTAAACTGCAGGTAAACAACATTCAGAAACAATTGAGCAGCTGTTTAATTGTCCCCCCAACTGTTCCCGTTACGTTTACGTCACCGTGAACCTGTGGCCTTTCTCTACGGCAACGTGCCATCACGCTACTCGGCTACACACTTATCCCTGCCAGGTCATCGCACCAATAGGGTGCAGTCAATCAGCCCTGCGCCTTTTCCTGGATCATAATCCACGGCGAAACCACCACTGCCCACAACGACGGATCGCGCTCGAAAAGATCCAGCGCCCGCGATTCAGACAGCTTGGCGACCTTGTCGTCAGCCAGCCAGGCGGCCACTTTCTCGCCATCATCGGTCGCCATGGCTTCGGCGGCAGCGATCAAATCAAGGCCGGGGTCGACCCACAATAGGGCACCCTTGGCAAAGAACGGCTCCAACTCCTTCCAGGTAATAGATGCGGTTTCTCCAAGCAGCTTGGCATAGAGGGTGCTAGGTTCTTCAATCATGGGTCCGGTCCGGAAAAGAAATCGACGCAATGATAACGTCGGTGATCAGGCAGAAAAACCCAGATGCAATTTGCAGGATCGAATGAAAAGCGCAGGAATGCCAAGGAATGCACGGAATCTGGCTATAAGCCCGTCAAAGCCCCGCCGCAATTCTGACTTTTTCTTTCAAATAAGCGACACCCCCAAGTTTTGCCCCCTGACGCCAGCTTCCCAGGCTGACGATCGGCGCTCTACACTGTACCGGTACAGTTGCCGAGGGGCTTTTCCGGGGAATGTCGTAGATACTGACCCGGTTCTGCCGCCGACGGCGCCAGGACTATAAAAATTACAACAGTAAGAGTGGAGCACTATGACTAAGGCTACTAAGCAGATTTCCAAACTGTTTGCCGCTATGGTTCTGGCCGGGGTTGCCAGCCATTCGTTCGCAGCTGACACCATCAAGATCGGCATCGCCGGCCCAAAAACCGGCCCTGTAGCCCAATACGGCGACATGCAGTTCAGCGGCGCCAAAATGGCCATTGAACAGATCAACGCCAAAGGCGGCGTAGACGGCAAGAAGCTCGAAGCCGTTGAATACGATGACGCCTGTGATCCAAAACAAGCGGTAGCGGTCGCGAACAAAGTCGTCAACGACGGCGTGAAATTCGTGGTTGGCCACCTGTGCTCCAGCTCCACTCAACCGGCTTCGGACATCTACGAAGACGAAGGCGTGATCATGATCACCCCGGCAGCCACCAGCCCGGACATCACCAACCGTGGTTACAAAATGGTGTTCCGCACCATCGGTCTGGACAGCGCCCAGGGCCCTGCCGCCGGTAACTACATCGCCGACTTCGTAAAACCGAAGATCGTCGCCGTCCTGCACGACAAACAGCAATACGGTGAAGGCATCGCCTCTGCCGTGAAGAAAACCCTGGAAGGCAAAGGCGTGAAGGTTGCCGTGTTCGAAGGCGTCAACGCCGGCGACAAGGACTTCTCGTCGATGATCGCCAAGCTCAAGCAAGCCAACGTCGACTTCGTCTACTACGGCGGCTACCACCCGGAACTGGGCCTGATCCTGCGTCAATCCCAAGAAAAAGGCCTGAAAGCCAAGTTCATGGGTCCGGAAGGCGTGGGTAACGACTCCATCTCGCAGATCGCCAAGGACGCCTCCGAAGGCCTGCTGGTGACCCTGCCGAAATCCTTCGACCAGGATCCGGCCAACATCGCCCTGGCTGACGCGTTCAAGGCCAAGAAAGAAGATCCAAGCGGTCCGTTCGTATTCCCGGCCTACTCGGCTGTGGAAGTGATTGCCGAAGGCATCAAGGCGGCCAAGTCCGAAGACTCCGCCAAAGTGGCTGAAGCCATCCACAAAGGCACCTTCAAGACCCCTACCGGCGACTTGAGCTTCGACGAGAAGGGCGACCTGAAAGACTTCAAATTCGTGGTTTACGAGTGGCACTTCGGCAAACCAAAAACTGAAGCCAAGCCTCAGTAAGGCCCTGCCTGACTGACTGCCAACAAAGCCCACGGCGTGCCGTGGGCTTTGTTTTACGAACGTATCTGGGCCGCGCTGGCGTGATCCGCTAGTCTCCCCACCTGAAAATCTCAAAACCGTCATCAGCGGTTCGCTGGCAAATCCCGGATTCGAAGTGGATGCAGATCCACGGGGCCCGGGCGGGAAAATGACTCCACCAGTGAAATGCGTATCAGGTTTTTAGGAGCGCTGTAATGCCTGACATCTATCACTTCTTCCAACAGCTGGTTAATGGTTTGACCATTGGCAGCACGTATGCCCTGATCGCCATCGGCTATACGATGGTCTACGGCATCATTGGAATGATCAACTTCGCCCACGGCGAGGTGTACATGATCGGCTCCTACGTGGCGTTCATCGCCATCGCCGGGCTGGCCATGCTGGGACTCGACAGTGTTCCGCTGTTGATGACCGCCGCTTTCCTGGCGACCATCGTCGTCACCAGTGCCTACGGCTACAGCATCGAACGGATCGCCTACCGCCCCTTGCGCGGCAGCAACCGTCTGATCCCGCTGATTTCTGCCATCGGCATGTCGATCTTCCTGCAGAACACGGTTCTGCTGGCGCAAGACTCCAAGGACAAATCCATCCCCAACCTGATTCCGGGCAACTTTGCCTTCGGACCAGGTGGCGCACATGAAGTGCTGATTTCCTACATGCAAATCGTGGTGTTCGTGGTGACCCTGATCGCCATGCTCGGCCTGACGCTGTTCATCTCCCGCTCTCGCCTGGGTCGCGCCTGCCGCGCCTGTGCCGAAGACATCAGGATGGCCAACCTGCTGGGTATCAACACCAACAACATCATCGCCCTGACCTTCGTCATCGGTGCCGCGCTGGCGGCCATTGCGGCCGTGCTGCTGAGCATGCAGTACGGCGTGATCAACCCGAACGCCGGTTTCCTGGTCGGCCTCAAGGCCTTCACCGCCGCGGTACTGGGCGGTATCGGCAGCATTCCGGGCGCCATGCTTGGCGGACTGGTGCTGGGTGTGGCGGAAGCCTTTGGTGCCGATATCTTCGGCGACCAATACAAGGACGTCGTGGCGTTCGGCCTCCTGGTTTTGGTGTTGTTGTTCCGGCCAACCGGCCTGCTGGGCCGCCCGGAGGTTGAGAAAGTATGACTAGGAATCTTAAACAGGCGCTGTTCAGTGCCTTGCTGGTATGGGCCGTCGCCTATCCGGTACTGGGTTTGAAGCTGAGCATCGTTGGCATCAACCTCGAAGTCCATGGCACCAGCACCGCCACGTTGATCACCATCGCCGTGTGCTCGGTGCTGATGTTCCTGCGCGTTCTGTTCGACCAGCAGATCAGCTCGGCCTGGCGCTCCTCGCCGAGCATGCCGCTGATTCCGGCCAAGGCCAGTAACTTCCTGACCCTGCCGACCACCCAACGCTGGATCATCATTGCGTTGATCGCCGGCGCCCTGGTCTGGCCGTTCTTTGGCTCTCGCGGCGCAGTGGATATCGCGACGCTGGTGCTGATCTACGTGATGCTGGGCCTGGGCCTGAACATCGTGGTCGGCCTGGCTGGCCTGCTCGACCTCGGTTACGTCGGTTTCTACGCCGTCGGCGCCTACAGCTACGCGCTGCTGTCGCACTACTACGGTTTGAGCTTCTGGATCTGCCTGCCAATTGCCGGCCTGATGTCCGCCACCTTCGGTTTCCTGCTCGGTTTCCCGGTGCTGCGTCTGCGCGGTGACTACCTGGCGATCGTGACCCTGGGCTTTGGTGAGATCATCCGTCTGTTCCTGCGTAACCTGACCGGCCTCACGGGCGGTCCGAACGGCATCAGCAACATCGAGAAGCCAACGTTCTTCGGCCTGACCTTTGAACGTAAGGCCGCTGAAGGGATGCAGACGTTCCACGAGTATTTCGGCATCGCCTACAACTCGATCAACAAGGTGATTTTCCTGTACCTGGTTGCGCTGTTGCTGGCGCTCGGAGCGCTGTTCGTCATCAATCGCCTGCTGCGCATGCCCCTGGGCCGCGCGTGGGAAGCGTTACGTGAGGACGAGATTGCCTGCCGTGCACTGGGCCTGAACCCTACCGTGATCAAATTGTCGGCGTTCACCCTGGGTGCCAGCTTCGCCGGTTTCGCCGGTAGCTTCTTCGCTGCCCGTCAGGGCCTGGTGACGCCGGAGTCCTTCACTTTCATCGAGTCGGCGATCATCCTCGCCATCGTGGTACTGGGTGGCATGGGCTCGCAGCTGGGTGTGATCCTGGCCGCCGTGGTAATGATCCTGCTGCCGGAAATGATGCGTGAGTTCAGTGAGTACCGCATGTTGATGTTCGGTGCCTTGATGGTACTGATGATGATCTGGCGCCCTCAGGGTCTGCTGCCCATGCAACGTCCTCACATGGAGCTGCGCAAATGAGCCGCGAGATCCTTAAAGTAGAAAACCTGAGCATGCGCTTCGGCGGCTTGCTGGCGGTCAACGGCGTTGCCTTGAGCGTGAAAGAGAAACAAGTGGTTGCCCTGATCGGCCCCAACGGCGCCGGCAAGACCACCGTGTTCAACTGCCTAACCGGCTTTTACAAGCCAAGCGGCGGCAGCATCCTGCTCGATGGCGAGCCGATCGAAGGCCTGCCGGGCCACAAGATCGCCCTCAAGGGCGTGGTGCGTACCTTCCAGAACGTGCGGTTGTTCAAGGACATGACCGCGGTCGAGAACCTCTTGATCGCCCAGCATCGCCACCTGAACACCAACTTCCTGTCCGGCCTGTTCAAGACCCCGGGGTTCCGCAAGAGCGAACGCGAGGCCATGGAATTTGCCGAGTACTGGCTGGAAAAGGTCAACCTCAAGGAGTTCGCCAACCGTCCGGCCGGCACCCTGGCCTACGGTCAACAGCGGCGTCTGGAAATCGCCCGCTGCATGATGACCCGTCCGCGGATCCTCATGCTCGACGAACCAGCCGCCGGCCTGAACCCGAAGGAAACCGAGGACCTGAAGGCGCTGATCAGCGTGTTGCGTGAAGAGCACAACGTCACCGTGCTGTTGATCGAACACGACATGAAACTGGTCATGAGCATTTCCGACCACATCGTCGTGATCAACCAGGGCACGCCTCTGGCCAACGGTACGCCGGAACAGATCCGTGACAATCCTGAAGTGATCAAAGCCTACCTGGGGGAAGCGTAAATGCTGCAGTTCGAAAACGTTTCCACCTTCTACGGCAAGATCCAGGCCCTGCACAGCGTCAACGTCGAAGTCCGCCAGGGCGAGATCGTGACCCTGATCGGCGCCAACGGTGCCGGCAAGTCCACGCTGCTGATGACCCTGTGCGGTTCGCCGCGGGCCCACAGCGGCAGCATCCGCTACATGGGTGAGGAACTGGTCGGGCAGGATTCTTCGCAGATCATGCGCAAGAGCATTGCCGTGGTGCCGGAAGGTCGTCGGGTGTTTTCCCGCCTGACCGTCGAAGAAAACCTCTCGATGGGTGGTTTTTTCACCGCCAAAGGCGACTATCAGGAACAGATGGACAAGGTCCTCGGACTTTTCCCACGCTTGAAAGAGCGCTTTAGCCAGCGTGGCGGCACCATGTCCGGCGGCGAACAGCAAATGCTCGCCATCGGCCGTGCGCTGATGAGCAAACCCAAGCTGTTGCTGCTCGACGAGCCTTCACTGGGCCTGGCCCCGATCATCATCCAGCAGATCTTCGATATCATCGAACAGCTGCGCAAGGACGGTGTAACGGTGTTCCTGGTCGAGCAGAACGCCAACCAGGCGCTGAAAATCGCTGACCGCGCCTACGTGCTGGAGAACGGGCGAGTGGTGATGACAGGCACCGGTGAAGCGCTGTTGACCGATCCGAAAGTGCGCGATGCGTACCTCGGTGGCTAAGCCTTTGCGGTAAACAAAAAAACGGCCTTAGCGGGCCGTTTTTTTTTGCCCACCAAACTTCAACAACGACATTGCCCCCTGTAGGAGCGAGATGCTCGCGATGGACGTCAACCATAACGCTGGAAACCTGATGCCCCGCGGCGCTGTCGGACTCATCGCGAGCATGCTCGCTCCTACAGGGGGCGTGTGATGATTCAAAGCCTGTCCAGCGCCTCGCCGCTGCGCTTGAACCAGCCCATCAAATAATCCGCCAGCACCTGCGTACGCCTGGGCAGCCCACCCTGATACGGATGCACCAGATACATCGGCATGCTGCGTGTCTGATATTCACGCAGCAGCCAGCGCAAACGCCCGTCAGCCAATTCCTCTGGCAATGCATAGGACGGCAAGCGGGCAATGCCGGCGCCAGCCAGTGCGGCTTTTTTCAACAGGTTGTAATGATTACTGGCGAACGGTCCCGAAACCCGCACCCGCAACAACTCGTGTTGTTGGTGATACAACCACTCCTCCCGACCACTGTAGTGGCTGTTGAGCAAGCAGCGATGCTCGGCCAGCGCCTGAGGAGACTGCGGTTCACCGTATTGCTCCAGATAAGCCGGGCTGGCACAGGTCAACTCCCGCCACGCCAGTAGCGGGCGCGCCACTAGGCGCTGGTCAATCGCCACATCGGAGCGGACCGCCAGATCGAAGCCGTCACGGGACAAATCGCGGTAGTTGTTGTTGAGCTCCAGCTCGATCTGCACCTGGGGATACCGGGCCGAGAACTCCAGCAACAAGCCATCGAAGAACGTTTCCCCAAGCGACACAGGAACGGTCATCCGCACCGGGCCCGCCATGTCATCCTTCAATCGTGCCAAGGCCTGGCGCGCGCGCTCGACTTGCACCACCAGCGCCTGGGCCTGGGGCAACAACGCAGCGCCTGCCGCCGTCAGGCTCAAGCGTCGCGTGGTGCGTTGTAGCAGGACCACGGAAAACTGCGCTTCCAACTGACTTATGCGCTTGGACAGCTGGCCCTTGCTGCAACCCAATTGCTGCGCCGCCAAGGTAAAGCTGCCTGCTTCGACCAACACGGCGAATGCCGCCAGGTCATCCATCTCGCTCATGGATTGTTTCCATTTGAAAACTAAAGGTTGCCTATTAGCGCGCTTATCCGTGGAAAAAACCACTCTAAACTGAGGCCTCACTCAATCGATACGAGGATCAGCCAGTATGAAAATTCTTTTGATCGGTGCAGGTGGCACCATCGGTTCGGCCGTCGACAAGGAACTGTCCCAGCGCCACGAGATCGTGCGCATCGGCCGCAATAGCGGTGATTTCCAAGTGGACATCAGTGACAGTGTGTCGATTCGCAAACTGTTTGAACAAACGGGCAAGTTCGATGCGTTGGTCTGCGCCGCCGGCAACGTGACCTTCGCGCCATTGGATGAAATGACCGAAGAGAGCTTTACCCTGGGCCTGAAAGACAAGTTGATGGGCCAGGTCAACTTGCTGCTGATCGGTCGCGAGTTCGCGAATGACGGCGCGTCGTTCACCTTCACCACCGGCGTGCTCAGCCACGACCCGATCCGCAGCGGTGCTAGCGCAGCGCTGGTGAACGGTGCCCTGGACAGCTTTGTCCGTGCCGCCGCGATCGAATTGCCGCGTGGCTTGCGGGTCAACTCGATCAGCCCGAACGTGCTGGTCGAAGCCATGGGCAAATACGCACCCTACTTCCGCGGCTTCAAGCCGGTTCCGGCGGCCGACGTGGCATTGGCCTACGCCAAGAGCGTCGAAGGCTTGCAGACAGGTCAGACCTTTCACATCTGAACAGACCAAGGTGCGGCGCTGACTCAGCGTCGCATCAGGTTGCCGGAGGTTCCAGCAGCGTAGGCAGTAGATTGCCAGCGATCTCGCGCGGTACGGATATCATCAGACCGGGACCCATGATCACCGTCTGGATCGTCGCGGTCGAGACCAGGATGCCGTTGATGGACAGCCGCAAAGGCTGATGCATTTGCTGACGCGTTACCTGCTCCAGGCGACCTTGCGCATCAGGGCTGAGCATGACCCTGAGCGCAATGGATTGCGGATTTGGATCATCGACCCGCTTAAGCTCCAGGTTCATTTCCGTAAAGTCCGACCTGGACGAAAGATCGATGTCTGCCGCCAGGCATTGCATCGCTGCCAACATTCCCAATGCCACAAAAATCAGCTTGCCTGAGCCCCTCATAACACCTCCTGCATAAACAAGACCGACAGGTTACGGCCAAAGGCCTTTCACCCTGGTGGTTCAAGTACAGCTGAATGTTTCTTGCGCGGCGGCGTTTCCAAAGCAAGTTCACTCATGGGTTGTGATGAACGGTCAGCCTGAGTAACGTGACGGCACCTGTCAGGAGACCCCAAGATGCGTGCTGCCCGTTCCTTAGTCCTCGTTGCCCTTCTTCCGCTGTTCGCCGCATGCCAGTTGTTCGATGGCTCGCGGGAAAGCGCTTCCCACGTCGGCCAGGCCCGCATGCAGGGCCAGTTGAGCGCAGCCGATGGCAAGCTGTTGTTCCAGCCATGCGGCGAGCAGAAACGTTATGCGGTCAACGACACGGGCGGTACCAGCGTCCTGCAACAGGCCGCGAGCCTGGCCGATGCCCAGGGCAAATTGTTTGCCGATGTGCGCGGGCAAATCGTTTCCGGCTCCGGTGATGGGCAACTGGACCTCGAACAGCTGTATCGCATCGAGCGTTCGGGCAATGCCTGTGCCGATCCCGACTTCAAGAAGCTGATCCTGCGCGCCGCCGGCCATGCCCCTGAGTGGAGCGTGAGAGTCACGGGCAAAGGCATGGTCCTTGAACGCGCCGGCCAGGCGCCGTTGGCCGTGCCCTATGTCGAGGAACAATTGGGCGAAGGCCGCTTCAACCTCAGCACCGAAGCCAACCAGCAGCACATCGAACTGTGGGTCGCACCGCAACGCTGCGTCGACAACAGCACCGGCAGCATCCAGCACATGAGTGCTGAACTGCGAATCAACGGCCAGGTGCAACGGGGTTGTGGGTATTTCGGCGGATCGCGCGACGACTGATCGTTTAAGCCTCACGGGCCTGAGCCTTTGAGGCTTATAATCGCCGGTTTCAAACGCCCTGGCGCAGTTGTGCGCCCCGCGAACCGGATCCTGCCATGTTACGAATCACCGAACTCAAGCTGCCAATCGACCATCCCGATGAAGACCTGCGCCCTGCCATCCTGCAGCGCCTGGGCATCACCAGCGATGACTTGCTCGATTTCACCTTGTTCAAGCGCAGTTATGATGCGCGCAAAAAGTCCTCCGAGCTGTGCTTCATCTACACCATCGACCTCGATGTTCGCGATGAGGCCTCGGTGCTGCACAAGTTCGCCGATGACCGTAACGTCAACGTGGCACCGGATGTCAGCTACAAAATGGTCGGCCAGGCCCCCGCCGACCTGAGTGTGCGCCCTGTCGTGGTCGGCTTTGGTCCGTGCGGGATTTTCGCCGGCCTGCTGCTCGCGCAAATGGGCTTCAAGCCGATCATCCTCGAACGCGGCACCGAAGTGCGCCAGCGCACCAAGGACACCTGGGGCCTGTGGCGTAAAAGCGTGCTCAACCCCGAGTCCAACGTACAGTTCGGCGAGGGCGGCGCGGGGACATTCTCCGATGGCAAGCTCTACAGCCAGATCAAGGATCCGAAGTTCATCGGGCGCAAAGTCCTCAATGAGTTCGTCAAGGCCGGCGCCCCGGAAGAAATCCTCTACGTCAGCAAACCGCACATCGGTACGTTCCGTCTGACAGGCGTGGTGGAAAACATGCGTGAGCAGATTCGCGCCATGGGCGGTGAAGTGCGCTTCCAGCAGCGGGTTACCGACGTGCTTATCGAGGACGGCCAACTGGTTGGCGTCGAACTCGATGGCGGCGAGCAGATCCACTCCAAACACGTGATCCTGGCCCTCGGCCACAGTGCCCGGGACACGTTCCGCATGCTGCACGGCCGTGGCGTGTTCATGGAAGCCAAGCCATTCTCGGTAGGTTTCCGCATCGAGCACCCGCAGTCGCTGATCGACCGCGCGCGCCTGGGCAAGTACGCCGGCCACCCGAAACTCGGCGCCGCCGACTACAAACTGGTGCACCACGCCAAGAATGGCCGTTCCGTCTACAGCTTCTGCATGTGCCCGGGCGGCACGGTGGTGGCGGCGACGTCCGAGCCAAATCGCGTGGTGACCAATGGCATGAGCCAGTACTCGCGTAACGAGCGCAACGCCAACTCCGGGATCGTTGTCGGGATTACCCCGGAAGTCGATTACCCGGGCGGTCCGTTGGCCGGTATCGAGTTGCAGGAACGTCTGGAATCCCACGCCTTTGTGCTCGGCGGCAGCAACTACGAGGCACCGGCGCAACTGGTCGGCGACTTTATCGCCGGCAAGCCGTCCACCGAGTTGGGCAGCGTTGAACCGTCCTACAAACCGGGCGTTGCCCTGGGTGACCTGGCGCTGGCCTTGCCGGCCTTCGCCATCGAGGCGATTCGCGAAGCCTTGCCGGCATTCGAGAAACAGATTCGCGGTTACTCGCTGCATGACGCGGTGTTGACCGGGATCGAAACCCGCACTTCGTCGCCGCTGCGAATTACGCGAAACGAGTCGATGCAGAGCCTGAACGTCAAGGGCCTGTTCCCGGCCGGCGAAGGCGCGGGTTATGCGGGCGGGATTCTGTCGGCGGGTGTCGATGGCATTCGCATCGCCGAAGCGGTGGCTCGGGATATCCTCGGCCTCCAAGCCTGACGCATATCCCTTGTGGGAGCGGGCTTGCTCGCGAAGGCGGTGGATCAGCCAACGTTTCTGTTGAAT
>NZ_JASCAE010000104.1:0-10863 GCF_029967975.1 Pseudomonas sp. V98_8 | reverse complement strand
CGCCCCCGCCCCCCCCCCCCCCCCCCCCCCCCTCCCACATTGGTTTTGTGTGTCTGCCCCCCCCTACCAAAGCCCCCCCAAACCTCCTTCGAAAGTAGCATTCGGGCGCCCGGTGCCCCGTGCATTAATGGCTCTACCGGAATCGCCCGGCACAAGAAGAGGAATGACCCATGTGGACTAAACCCGCGTTTACCGATCTGCGCATTGGCTTCGAAGTGACGATGTATTTCGCCAACCGTTGATTGACCACCCGGCCAGCCGTTGCGTTGGCCGGGCCTGCCTTCTGGAGCATTGCCCATGCACATCCGCGTTCTCGGCTCCGCTGCTGGCGGTGGTTTTCCGCAGTGGAACTGCAACTGCCGCCAGTGCGCCGGTATGCGCAATGGCAGCCTGCGCTCCCGGCGTCGCACGCAGTCCTCGATTGCCCTGAGCGACAACGGGGTGGACTGGGTACTGTGCAATGCTTCACCGGACATCCGCGCGCAACTCGAGAGTTTTGCGCCGCTGCAACCGGCGCGACGCTTGCGTGACAGCGCCATCGCCGGCGTGGTGCTGCTGGACAGCCAGATCGATCACTGCACCGGCCTGTTGAGCTTGCGCGAAGGCTGCCCACATGCGGTGTGGTGCACCGAGCGGGTTCATCAGGATCTCAGCAGCGGTTTCCCGCTGTTTACCATGCTCAGGCACTGGAATGGTGGGTTGCAGTGGCAACCGGTTGCACTGGATCGCGAACCCTTCAGTATCGGCGCCTGCGCGCACCTGCGGTTTCACGCGATTCCCCTGGTCAGCAACGCACCGCCGTATTCGCCCAATCGCGGTGATCCGCAACCGGGCGACACCATCGGGTTGTTCGTTGAAGACCAACGCAGCGGCGCATCGCTGTTTTACGCACCTGGCCTGGGCCAGGTCGATGATCAAGTGCTGGCCTGGATGCAGCGCGCCGATTGCCTGTTGCTGGACGGCACCCTATGGCGCGATGACGAGATGCGTATCTGCGAGGTCGGTCAAAGCCTGGGCAGCGACATGGGCCATCTGCCCCAGAGCGGTCCCGGCGGCATGCTGGAAGTGCTGCAAGGTTTTCCCCGCCAGCGCAAGGTGCTGATCCACATCAACAACACCAACCCGATCCTCGATGAAGACTCGGCCGAGCGGGCGTTGCTGGAACGGCGGGGGATCGAGGTGGCTTATGACGGCATGAGTATTGAGCTGTAGCTGATGGCCCCATCGCTGGCAAGCCAGCTCCTACAGGTTCGTGTACGCCGCAAAACCCCGTAGGAGCTGGCTTGCCAGCGATGAGGCCGGATCAGACACCGAAGATTCCCCGGAGACCCGCAATGACCGATACAGCCATGACCCCCACCGAATTCGAGCAGGCCCTGCGTGCCAAAGGCGCCTACTACCACATCCACCACCCGTTCCATCAAGCGATGTACGCCGGCCGCGCCACTCGCGAACAGATCCAGGGCTGGGTCGCCAATCGCTTTTACTACCAGGTCAACATCCCCCTCAAGGACGCCGCGATCCTGGCCAACTGCCCCGACCGTGAAGTGCGCCGCGAATGGCTGCAACGCATCCTCGATCACGATGGCGTCCCCGGCAGCGAAGGTGGCATAGAGGCCTGGCTGCGGCTGGGCGAGGCGGTGGGGCTCGATCGCGAGCAGATCCTGTCACAGGAGTTGGTGCTACCCGGCGTGCGTTTCGCCGTGGATGCCTACGTCAATTTCGCCCGTCGTGCCTGTTGGCAGGAAGCGGCGAGCAGCTCGCTGACCGAGCTGTTCGCACCGCAGATCCATCAATCGCGACTCGATGCCTGGCCGACCCATTACCCGTGGATCGACGTCGCCGGCTACGACTACTTCCGCACGCGACTGAGCCAGGCCCGGCGCGATGTCGAACACGGCTTGCGCATCACCCTGGCACACTACGTCACCCTCGAGGCCCAGCAACGCATGCTGCAGATCCTGCAATTCAAGCTCGACGTGTTGTGGAGCATGCTCGATGCCATGAGCATGGCCTATGAGCTGGAGCGTCCGCCGTATCACACCGTCACCCGGGACAACGTCTGGCATCGGGGGATTGCCCTGTGAGCCTGATCGATCGCGAGCAGTCACCCTCATTGCGCCGGGGCTTTCGCCTGCAATGGGAACCGCGCCAGGACTGCCATGTGCTGCTGTACCCCGAAGGCATGATCAAACTCAACGCCAGTGCCGGGCAGATTCTCGAACTGGTGGACGGCCAGCGCAACGTCGCGGCGATCATCGATCAGCTGACGGCGAGTTTTCCTGACGTACCGGGGATCGACGAGGACGTGCTGGCCTTCCTGGAGGTGGCCCATGCGCAATTCTGGATCGAATGACGCGCTACCGGGACCGCCGTTGTGGCTGTTGGCGGAGCTGACCTATCGCTGTCCGTTGCAGTGCCCGTATTGCTCCAATCCATTGGATTTCGCCCGGCACGGCGAGGAACTGGACACACAGGAATGGATCCGGGTATTCCGTGAGGCGCGGGACATGGGTGCCGCGCAGTTGGGCTTTTCCGGTGGCGAACCACTGGTAAGGCAAGACCTGGCCGAGTTGATCAAGGCCGCCCGGGACATGGGTTACTACACCAACCTGATCACCTCGGGCATCGGCCTGACCGAGCAGAAGGTGCGGGACTTCAAGGTCGCCGGGCTCGATCATATCCAGATCAGTTTCCAGGCCGCCGACGAAGCGGTGAACAACATGCTCGCCGGCTCGCGCAAGGCGTTCGCGCAGAAACTGGCGATGGCCCGGGCGGTGAAAGCCCAGGGCTATCCGATGGTGCTGAACTTCGTCACCCATCGACACAACATCGATGACATCGCCAGGATCATTGATTTGTGCCTGGAACTGGAAGCGGATTTCGTCGAATTGGCCACCTGCCAGTTCTATGGCTGGGCCGAGCTCAATCGCGTCGGCCTGTTGCCGACGCGCGAGCAATTGCAACGCGCCGAGCGCATCACCAACGAGTATCGCGAGCGTCTTGAGGCCCAGGGCCATCCGTGCAAGCTGATCTTCGTCACCCCGGATTACTACGAAGAACGCCCGAAAACCTGCATGAATGGCTGGGCCAACCTGTTTCTCGACATCACCCCGGACGGCACGGCGTTGCCTTGTCACAGCGCCCGGCAATTGCCCGTGCAATTTCCCAATGTGCGTGAGCACAGCATCGAGCACATCTGGAACGATTCGTTTGGCTTCAACCGTTTTCGCGGCCATGAGTGGATGAAGGAACCCTGCCGTTCCTGCGATGAAAAACACAAGGATTTGGGTGGGTGCCGGTGCCAGGCGTTCATGTTGACGGGCGATGCCGAGAACGCCGACCCGGTGTGCAGCAAGTCGCCTCATCACGGGGTGATCCTCAAGGCCCGGGAGGAAGCCGATGCGCCAGGGCTGGGTATGGAACACTTGAGGTTGCGCAATGAGAAGGCTTCCCGCCTGATCTACCGCGGATAAACCCTTGTGGGAGCGGGCTTGCTCGCGAATGCGGTGTGTCAGGTTAAGAATATGCCGACTGGCACACCGTATTCGCGAGCAAGCCCGCTCCCACAAGGGATCTGCGGTGAATCCAGCCATTGGTCTGATTGCATTCACCACTGGATGGGTTAGTGTGGACCTTACCTTCCAAAACAATAAAAAACAGGCTTTCCAATGAGCCAGAGTCTCAGTCAGCTGCGTAAATTCGTTTCGCCTGAAATCATCTTCGGTGCCGGCTGCCGGCACAACGTCGGCAACTACGCCAAGACCTTTGGCGCGCGCAAGGTCCTGGTGGTCAGCGACCCCGGGGTGATTGCCGCCGGTTGGGTGGCGGATGTCGAAGCCAGCCTGCAAGTCCTGGGCATCGAATATTGCCTTTACAGCGCCGTCTCTCCCAACCCACGTGTTGAGGAGGTGATGCTCGGTGCCGAGATGTACCGGGAAAATCACTGCGATGTGATCGTCGCCGTCGGCGGTGGCAGCCCGATGGATTGCGGTAAAGGCATCGGTATAGTCGTCGCCCATGGCCGCAGCATCCTCGAGTTCGAAGGCGTGGACACCATCCGCGTACCGAGCCCGCCGCTGATCCTGATTCCGACCACGGCCGGCACCTCGGCCGACGTCTCGCAATTCGTGATCATCTCCAATCAGCAGGAGCGCATGAAGTTCTCCATCGTCAGCAAGGCGGTGGTACCGGACGTGTCGCTGATCGACCCCGAAACCACCCTGAGCATGGACCCGTTCCTCTCGGCCTGTACCGGTATCGACGCGCTGGTGCATGCCATCGAAGCCTTCGTCTCCACCGGGCACGGGCCGCTGACCGATCCCCATGCACTGGAAGCCATGCGCCTGATCAACGGCAACCTGGTGCAGATGATCGCCAACCCGACGGACATCGCCCTGCGCGAGAAAATCATGCTCGGCAGCATGCAGGCCGGGCTGGCGTTTTCCAATGCGATCCTCGGCGCGGTGCATGCCATGTCGCACAGTCTCGGTGGCTTTCTCGACCTGCCCCATGGCCTGTGCAACGCGGTGCTGGTCGAACACGTC
This sequence comes from Pseudomonas sp. V98_8, assembly GCF_029967975.1. Taxonomy (NCBI): domain Bacteria; kingdom Pseudomonadati; phylum Pseudomonadota; class Gammaproteobacteria; order Pseudomonadales; family Pseudomonadaceae; genus Pseudomonas; species Pseudomonas sp. V98_8. The sequence goes on along the minus strand of NZ_JASCAE010000104.1, from coordinate 6,316 downwards.
GTGGCGTTCAACTACGACTCGGCGCCGGACCGCTTCAAGGTCATCGCCGAGACGTTCGGCATCGACTGCCGGGGCCTCAATCACCGGCAGATCTGCGGGCGCCTGGTGGAGCACCTGATCGCCCTGAAACACGCCATCGGTTTCCATGAAACCCTCGGTTTGCACGGGGTCAGGACCTCCGACATTCCGTTCCTGTCGCAGCACGCCATGGATGACCCGTGCATCCTCACCAACCCGCGTGAATCCAGCCAGCGTGATGTCGAGGTCGTCTATGGCGAAGCCCTCTGACGAGCAACAACGGGCATTGGCCGGCCTGCTCGGATTAGGCAATCATTCGGCGCGCAAGAGCCATTACCCGGAGCTGGCCGCGCGCCTGGATGAACTGGAAGCCGAGCGCAATCGCTACAAATGGTTGTTCGAAAACGCGGTCCACGGGATTTTCCAGGCCAGCCTGCAAGACGGCATGCGCGCCGCCAACCCGGCGATGGCGCGCATGCTTGGCTATCAAGACCCGCAGGAGGTGCTGTTTTCCCTGGCGGACCTGGCGAGCAATCTGTTTGTCGGCGGTGTGCAGGAGCTGGAAAACATTGGCGAAATCCTCACCCACCAGGGCAGCTTGCACGGCTATGAAACCCAGTTGCGGCGCAAGGATGGCAGCCATCTCGACGTGCTGATGAACCTGCTGCTCAAGCCCGACCAGGAAGGGCTGGTGGAAGGATTCGTCGCCGACATCACCGAACGCAAACTCGCCCAGCAACGCCTGCAGCAACTCAACGACGAACTGGAACAGCGCGTGACCGCGCGCACCGATGAGCTGTTGGAAGCCAACCGCAACCTGCAACAGCAAATCACCCAGCGTAAGCAGATCGCCAAGGCCTTGCGCGACGCCCGTGACGCCGCCCAGGCCGCCAATCACAGCAAGGACAAATACCTCGCTGCCGCCAGTCACGACCTGCTGCAACCCCTCAACGCCGCACGGTTGCTGATCTCCACCTTGCGTGAGCGCAAGCTGCCCGAGGTCGAGCAGGTGCTGGTCGAACGCACTCACCAGGCACTGGAAGGCGCCGAGGATCTGCTCACCGATTTGCTGGATATCTCAAGGCTCGATCAAGCGGCGGTCAAGCCGGATGTCGCTCTGTATCGCCTCGACGAGTTGCTTGGGCCCCTGGTCTCGGAGTTCCAGTCCGTGGCCGAGGCCGCCGGGTTGCGTTTACGGGTGCACATGGGCGACTACGCCATTTGCACGGACCTGCGCCTGATGACCCGGATCCTGCGCAACTTCCTCAGCAACGCCTGCCGCTACACCGACGAGGGCAGCATCCTGCTGGCGGCGAGGCGCCGTGGCGACAAGCTGCGCCTGGAAGTGTGGGACACCGGCCGCGGGATTCCGGCCGATCGCCTCGATTCGATCTTCCTCGAATTCAATCAACTGGACGTTGGCCGCGCGGCCGACCGCAAGGGCGTGGGGCTGGGGCTGGCGATCGTCGAGCGCATCGCAAAAATCCTCAACTACCGGATCCAGGTGCATTCACTGCCCGGCCGGGGTTCGATGTTCAGCATCGAGGTGCCGATTTCCCGTGAGGTGCCGTTGCCCATCAGCCTCACGGCGCCTCAACCGGGCACGGGTAATCCGTTGCCGGGTCGGCGTTTGTTGGTGCTGGACAATGAAGTGAGCATCCTCGAGAGCATGGGCGCGTTGCTCGGGCAGTGGGGCTGCGACGTCGTCACGGCCACCGATGAAGCCTCGGCGGTGGCGGCCCTGGCGGGCCAGGCACCGGAATTGATCCTGGCGGACTATCACCTTGACCACGGCGTGGTGGGATGTGATGTGGTCAGGCATTTGCGCGAGCATTACAGACAGCCGATTCCTGCGGTGATCATCACCGCGGATCGTACCGATCAATGCCGGCGCGCCTTGCAACGGCTCGAAGCGCCGTTGCTGAACAAACCGGTAAAACCTAGCAAGTTGCGTGCGGTGTTGAGTCAGTTGTTGGGGGCGCCAGCTTGAAGGCATGTCGCGGATCTCCTTTGTGCGCAGTGCCCGGGCCGGCATCTTGCCAAGGTTGTTCAGATCGCTCAGGTCGCTAGGTGCATGAGCGGTAGCAGTTGCATGGCCAAAAGTATCGCCAAGCTTGAGGGTACGCTTTGAAGCGGGACTGTTCAGCGCCGCACCGCGGATACTCCTCTAGCAACGGTCCGACATCACGACATGAAACATTCCACAAACGGCGCCCCATGCTGGCTTCGTTGCGGCGAGACAGTTGGCTATAGCTAGCTGATCCCATTTTTAATGAAAAGAATTTCAATCGAAGTGAAAACTAATGAGTTGCGAGCGGTGTTGAGTCAGTTGTTGGGGGCGCCGGCGTGAACGCAACTGCACATTTCGATCATTAAGTTGTCAGTTTCGGTCATTGAGTGCCGGCGGTGCGGCTTTTAGTCTGTCGAACATGACTGACGGGGGCCGTAGAGCGCCCGCTTTTTCCGTGATCGCTCGCTGTGGAGTTACCGATGACCGCCGCTCATTACCCGCACCTGTTGGCCCCGCTGGACCTGGGATTCACCACGTTGCGCAACCGCACCCTGATGGGTTCGATGCACACCGGCCTTGAGGAAAAGCCCGGTGGATTCGAGCGCATGGCGGCGTATTTCGCCGAGCGTGCCCGTGGCGGTGTCGGCTTGATGGTCACTGGCGGTATCGGTCCGAACGACGAGGGCGGTGTGTATTCCGGTGCAGCCAAGCTGACCACCGAGGAAGAAGCGCTCAAGCACCGCATCGTCACCCGCGCGGTGCATGAGGCGGGCGGCAAGATCTGCATGCAGATCCTGCACGCCGGTCGTTACGCCTACAGCCCGAAACAGGTCGCGCCAAGCGCCATCCAGGCGCCGATCAACCCGTTCAAGCCCAAGGAGCTGGACGAGGCAGGCATCGAGAAGCAGATCAGCGATTTCGTCACCTGCTCGACCCTGGCCCAGCAGGCCGAGTACGACGGTGTCGAGATCATGGGCTCGGAAGGTTATTTCATTAACCAGTTCCTTGCCGCTCACACCAACCACCGCACCGACCGTTGGGGTGGCAGCTACGAAAACCGCATGCGCCTGCCGGTGGAAATCGTCCGTCGCATACGCGAGGCGGTTGGCCCGAACTTCATCATCATTTTCCGCCTGTCGATGCTCGACCTGGTCGAAGGCGGCAGCAGCTGGGAAGAAATCGTGCTGTTGGCCAAGGCCATCGAGCAGGCCGGTGCGACGCTCATCAACACCGGTATCGGCTGGCACGAAGCGCGGATTCCAACCATCGCCACCAAAGTGCCGCGCGCGGCCTTCAGCAAGGTCACGGCCAAGCTGCGCGGCTCGGTGAACATTCCGCTGATCACCACCAACCGCATCAACACCCCGGAAGTCGCCGAGCAGATCCTTGCCGAAGGCGATGCCGACATGGTTTCCATGGCGCGGCCGTTCCTGGCCGACCCGGACTTCGTCAACAAGGCCGCTGAAGGTCGCGCCGATGAAATCAACACCTGCATCGGTTGCAACCAGGCGTGCCTGGACCACACCTTCGGCGGCAAGTTGACCAGTTGCCTGGTCAACCCGCGTGCCTGCCACGAAACCGAACTCAACTATGTGCCGGTGCAGCAGGTCAAGAAAATCGCCGTGGTCGGTGCCGGGCCTGCCGGCCTGTCCGCCGCGACCGTGGCGGCCGAGCGTGGCCACGAAGTGACGCTGTTTGATTCGGCCAGCGAAATCGGCGGTCAGTTCAACGTCGCCAAGCGGGTGCCGGGCAAGGAAGAATTCTTCGAGACCTTGCGTTATTTCGGTCGCAAGCTGCAAACCACCAACGTCGAGGTGTGCCTGAACACCCGTGTCGATGTGGCAAAGCTGGTCGAGGGCGGCTACGACGAGATCATCCTGGCCACCGGCATTGCGCCGCGGTTGCCGGCGATCGAGGGCGTGGACAATGCCAAGGTGCTGAGCTACCTGGACGTGCTGCTTGAGTGCAAACCAGTGGGCAAGCGTGTTGCAGTGATCGGTGCCGGCGGTATCGGTTTCGACGTGTCGGAGTTCCTGGTTCACCAGGGGCAGGCCACCAGCCTGAACCGCGATGAGTTCTGGAAGGAGTGGGGCATCGATACGCACCTTGAAGCACGCGGCGGTGTCGCCGGGATCAAGGCAGCCCCCCATGCGCCGGCCCGCGAAGTGTTCCTGCTGCAACGCAAGAAATCCAAGGTCGGCGACGGCCTGGGCAAGACCACTGGCTGGATTCATCGCACCGGATTGAAGAACAAGAAGGTGCAGATGCTCAACAGTGTCGAGTACCTGAAGATCGACGACGAAGGCCTGCACATCCGCATCGGCGAAACCGGTGAGCCGCAGGTGCTGGCGGTGGACAATATCGTGATCTGCGCAGGGCAGGACCCGTTGCGCGAGTTGCAGGACGGCCTGGTGGCGGCGGGGCAGAACGTGCATCTGATCGGTGGCGCGGATGTAGCGGCGGAGCTGGATGCCAAGCGGGCGATCAATCAGGGATCGCGGTTGGCGGCCGAGTTGTAATCCGCAAGCCCCGCGTGCCAATGGCCTTCGCGAGCAGGCTCGCTCCCACATTGGATCTGTGTCGTTCAGAGAACCCTTGTGGGAGCGAGCCTGCTCGCGATAGCTGCTTATGAGCGACTAGAATGCTGACTCTTCATGAGCTCAATCAGGCGCCAATGTTTTCTTCTGCTTCCAACTGGCTACCCCAAGCCCCCCTCGAGTCCCTCCATCTTGACTGGCTCAAAACCGCCGACATCGAAGTCGCCATCCTGCGCCTGGACCAGATCGACCCGCTGATCAGCGGCAACAAATGGTTCAAACTCACCGAACACCTCAAGGCAGCCGACCAGGCAGGCGCCAAGGGCATCATCAGCCTCGGCGGTGCGCATTCCAATCACCTGCATGCGCTGGCCGCAGCCGGCAAGCGTTTCGGTTTCGCCACGGTCGGCCTGTTGCGCGGACATGCTCAACAAACGCCGACGGTGAACGATTTGCAGGCGTTGGGCATGCAACTGCACTGGCTTGGTTATGGCGGTTATCGGGCGCGGCATGAAGCGGGTTTTTGGGAGCCATGGCTGGCGCAGTATCCCGATCTGCTTGCGGTTGCGGAAGGCGGCGGCGGGCTGCCGGGGGCACAGGGTTGCGTGCAACTCAAGGCATTGGCCTGTCGGCAACTGGACGCACTGGGCTGGAGCGGCTACGACGGTTGGTGGCTGGCCTGCGGAACCGGCACGACCTTGGCGGGCCTGGTCCTGGCCGAGGCGGGAGAGCACCCGGTCTATGGCGCCCTGGCGGTGCCCGGTGATCATGGCGTGGCACAGCAGGTCGCAAGGATTGTGGAGGAGGCGGGCGTGAATCATTCGTCTTATGAACTGTTCGACGCCAGCCGTGGAGGCTTTGCCAAGGTTGACCCGCCGTTACTCGAATTCATCGCGCGGACCGAACAAGCCAGCGGCATTGCCCTGGAACCGCTGTACACCGGCAAGGCATTGCTGGCGCTCAGGCAGCAGGTCGAGGCGGGGAAGTTTGCCCCGGGTACGCGGCTGATCTTTATTCACACGGGCGGCTTGCAAGGCCTGCGGGGTTTCAATCCACAAGCCTGATACGGGTGATCTCAAGTGTCCCTGTTCACCCGCTTGGGCATCATCCGCAACAAGGTGTTATCGCCCACCACATAGTGATGATAAAGCCCGGCGACGGCGTGCAGGCCGATCAGCCAGTAGCCGATGGTGCCACCGAGTTCGTGCCAGCCCTGGATCTGCTTGGCCAGGTCTTTGTCCTGCGCGATCAAAAGGGGCAGGTCGAAGCCGTAGAACATCACCTGGTTACCTTTGGCGCTGGTGACCAGCCAACCCAGTATGGGCATGACGATCATAAAGATGTACAGCGCCCAGTGCATCAATCTGGCCAGCATGGTTTGCCACTGGGGCGAGGCTGGGAAGATCTGCGGTGCCGGGCCGAGGCTGCGGGCGAACAAGCGTAGCCAGACCAGCACGAATACGGTCAGGCCAAGCATGAAGTGCGACTCCACGATCAGCGTTCGACCACCGCTACCCTTGGGAAAAAGGCCGCGCAGCTCGATGCAGGCGTAAACCAATGCCAGCAGGACCAGCATCAACCAATGCAGCGCGATCGAAACGGTGCTGTAGCGCGAGTCGGAATTTTTCCACGGCATACGGTGTTCCTCACAGGGGGGTGTAACCACCGTTAACTGTAATCCTGTTTCACCGGGTTTGCCTGAGGCTATTTGACGCTGAATGCTCTGTAGGAGCTGCCGCAGGCTGCGATC
>NZ_JASCAE010000103.1:0-11036 GCF_029967975.1 Pseudomonas sp. V98_8 | reverse complement strand
GCGATCTTTTGATCTTAAAAAACAAGATCAAAAGATCGCAGCCTGCGGCAGCTCCTACAGGGTCAGATTGGCGGTTGGTGCAGGCAAATGATGTGTGGATCGTCGTTCCAGTGCGGGAAACGTTCGGCTATCAGTGGGTCGTGCCCCGGGATGACGTGGTCTTCACTGTCCGCCAGGCGATCGATTTCACTGAACGCTTCGAGCGACTGCGCCAGGTCATCGATGATCGGAAACGGACTGCGCTCGCGAATGTTCACCCACAAGTGCGCCGCGTCCGAAGCCAATACTATCCAGCCCCGCTCGGTGTTCACCCGCACCACCTGGCTGCCCGGTGTGTGACCGCCCACCGCGTGCAGTGTCACTCCCGGCAGCACCTCGACAGTGCCGTTGTGCAAACGCATCCTTCCTTCGAACAGCGGTGGCAGCGCGGACATCACATCCTCGACCTCATAGGTCTTGTTCACCGTGTGATGGGTCATCTTCGGTCCGGTGCAGAAACGCAGTTCCGCTTCCTGCAAATGCACCGTGGCCCTGGGAAACAACCCCAGGTTGCCAGCGTGATCCCAGTGCAGGTGCGTGAGGATCAGGTGCTCGACCTGCGCCGGATCGATGTCCAGTTGCCGCAGGGAGTCTTGCGGCAGGCGGTACATCTGCCGGTTGCGCCGGTCCGCCGTGGCCGGTTGAAAACAGGTGTCGACCACGATCACCTGGTGCTCGTTGCGAATCACCCAGAAGTAATAGTCCAGCGGCATCGGCGCATTCGGATCGCCGCAGCAGGCGTCGTAGAGAAAGTTCTCCCGGGCAGTGCGCTGCGCGTTGGCGCCGACACGCAGGGCGAACACTTCGTACATGGGAACGGACATGGGCACCTCCAGGTTCAGGCGGCTGCGGTGGCTTTTAGGGTCGGACGGAAATCGAAGTCGATCTGCTCGCTGATGCCCAGGTCCTGCGCCAGCTTATGCAGGCCACTGTAGTCGCGCATGATCGTCGCATTCCTGTTGCTCTCGCGGGTGTCGGCAATGATTGCCTGCGCGTCCTCGACCCCGAGCTGCGTGAGGATCGCCTCCCACATCGAGTAGTCCTGGGCGATAAAAGCACTCAGCGCCACCGACAGGTTGCGGGCGAAAAATTCCCGTTGGACTGGCTGCATGTTGGCGTACATCACCTTGGCGACTTCAGCCAGCACCTTGCTGTGGGCGTATTCGTCGCGGTTGTGCAGTTCGGCCACGCGGCGGTTTTGCGGCTGGATGGTCGGGTCGTCCGCCAGCAGGTCGAGATAGGCATTGACGCTGATCTCGGCGACCACCGCGAAGGTGATCGCCGCCAGGTCCCGCTGCCAGGGTTCGGGCAGTTCCTCGCGCAGGGACTTGAGGCGCAGGTATGTCACCGAAGGCGGCAACTCCAGGTCCTGGTCCAGTGCGCGATCGCGCTTGGTCCGCTCGATGGCCCGCAGGTGCATGAGCGTGTGGTAGTGCTCGTCGATCAGGGTCTGCTGCATCGCTTCGCGAAAATGCCAGTCGTCCTTGCCCAGGTATTGATTGGCGATGACGCTCAGCGCCGGGTTCACCACGAGTTCTTCGGCGGTGACCGTGCGCAGGTTGTAGCCGATCCAGCCCCAGGTCACCACCTTGCTCTTGAGCTCATCGCTCAAGGCCTGGAACGTCGGATGATGGAAAAACGGCACCATGCACTCCGGGTAATCCGGGCGTGCCGGGTCGAACACTTCGTTGATCTGGGCCTTGTCCGGCGAGCAGACTGCGGCGCGTTTGATCCAGGCCTGATTGAGCCGTACGATCAGTTGATGATCGACCTGGGCGATCTCGATTGCTGTTTGCATGACGCGATACCTGTAAACGCGTACCCCTGGGGGTACGCTGAAAAAGAAGGGCGACGAAAAAATCAGGCCAGCCAGTAGCGGGTCAGGTGGCGCGCCGGGTCAGTGTATCGGCTGCGGGCATGAATCATCCGCCAGTTGTCCCAAATCAGCATGCATCCGTCGGGAATCAGCACCGGGATGTTGTGTTCGACAAAGTACGCTTCGCCGAGCACCGCAAACCTGGCAAGCGGCGAGTCGTTGTCGACGACCTGTGATTGCTGCAAGGCTTCCTTGGACGGATTCACATCGCCGTAGTGAAACTGGTTGTAGCTGAAGCGGAAAATGTCGCCCTCCTCGGTGGGCGTCAGAATGTACTCCCTGACCCGGGTTTGCGCCGGTTCGCCGGGCTTGGCAGTGGCGACGAATTCCACCGGCGTATCGTCGAGCCACTCGCGCAGTTGCGGTTCGGATCGCTCAAGCGATCTCAAGAACGCATAGCCGTCCACCAGCCCCGTGTGACCGCCACCGCAAGTTGCCTGTTTATGGCAATGCAGCGCCAGGTAACGCGGTGGCGGGCCGTACACCGGCGCTTCGGTGTGTGGGCCGATGCCGTTCATGCTCTGGGAGTACGGCAAGTCCTCGTAGCCCGGCTTGCGGGTGATGGCGAAAGCTATCTGGCCATTGAACTGCGGAATGATCGGGCCGAATTCATGCAGTGTTCCCGCAACATCGTGGGCAAATTCCCCTGGCGTCAGCACGGTCCAGCCACGATTCGACAATTCTTCATGGCGATGGCCCAGCGAAACATAAGGTGTGGACGCAACAATCCCTTGGTCTGACATGGTGAGTTTCCTGGCGGTTTATCAGGCGTTTACGGTTGAGGTGTAAGCGGCAATCAATTCACTGCAGGCGGTGCCCGGTCGGTATCGCTGCTCATCGATGCTCTGCACCGGGGTGATTTCAGCGGCGGTACCGGTGAGAAAACACTCGTCGAAGTCGCCCAGTTCCGTGGGCAATATCGTGCGTTCGATGACCTGGTAATCCAGGGCCCTGGCCAGTTCGATGACGCTCTGGCGGGTGATGCCGTCGAGGAAGCAGTCAGGCACCGGCGTATGCAAGGTCCGTCCCTTGGCGAAAAATACATTGGCGCTGGTGGCTTCGGCGACATGTCCGCGCCAGTCGAGCATCAAGGCGTCGTGGTAGCCGGTGTTTTCGGCGTCGTGCTTGCTCAGCGTGGCGATCTGGTAATGCCCGGACGCCTTGGCTTCGAACGGGCTGCTGCTGGGCGGCGGACGACGCCAGGTGGCGGTCTTCAGGCGGATGCCGGCCATGCGCGCCGCCGGGTCGAAATAGCTCGGCCATTGCCAGCAGGCGATCGCCACATGCACGCGATTGAAACGCGCCGACGTGGAAATCATCTCGCTGCCGCGCCAGGCCACCGGGCGCAAATAGCCGTCGTTCACCTGGTTGCGTTGCAGCAATTGATGGCTGGCCGCTTCCAGCTCGGCGGGTTCGAACGGGATGGCAAAATCCATCAGCTGGGCCGAGCGATACAAACGCTCAGTGTGTTCGCGCAACTTGAAGATCTTGCCGTTATACACGCGCTCGCCCTCGTACACGGTGCTTGCGTAATGCAAGCCGTGGGTCAGCACATGCAGGCGCGCCTGGGACCACTCGACGAACTCGCCATCGAGCCAGATCAATCCTTCGCGCTGATCAAACGGGATACCGCTCATGTCCTTGTCTCCCCAATAATCAAGTGTCGTCCTAGGCCGTTTGCAGCAGGACCGGTATCAACTCAGGCGCTGGCGCCAGCAACAGCTCAGGCTCAGCCTGAAAGAAAAAGCTTCGTTCGCCGAAGGCCGGGCGCAGCTCATCGAACCAGGTCGCCTGCGGATCGAAGCGCGCATAGAAGGTCCGCAATACCCATTGCGGGTCCCGGGCCTGGAGGAACTGCAGGACGAAGACCTTTTCCCCGGCGACGGTCTCGATGCCATTGATCAAGACCTTGCCGTAGAAGGTGCTCATCGACGGCCCGCGCACCGTTCGCGCCAGGCCCGAGACCGTGCGGTACGCTGCCTGGAAGATCTCGAACGCCCGGGCCAGCGGCATCGCGAAGTAGTGGCTGGGGCCGGTGTCGCGCTCGACAAACATGTAATAAGGCACCGCACCGAGCCGAACGCCTTCGGTCCAGAGGTCCGCCCAATCGGCGGGGTTTTCGTTGATATGGCGGATCAACGGCGCCTGCATGCGCAGGGTCGCGCCCGTGGCGCGAATGCGTTCGACGGCGAGCCGGGCGATGTCCTGGCGAATCTCTACCGGGTGGTTGTAGTGCCCCATGATCGACAGGTTTTTTCCCGCCGCGACGATTCGCCGGAACAGTTCGAGCAACTCGTCTGCGTCCTTGTCGCTGACAAACCGCTGTGGCCAGTACGCCACCGACTTGGTGCCAATGCGGATGCTCTTGAGATGCGCAAGCTCCAGCAGCGGCTCGATATACCCGGCCAGCGAGCGGGTGTTCATGATCAGGGGGTCGCCACCGGTGATCAGTACGTCGGTCACTTCCGTGTGCACACGCAGGTAGCGCAGCAGCTCCTGGGATTCCCGCGCGTTGAACTTGAGCTCCTCCTCGCCGATGAACTGCGCCCAGCGGAAACAGAAGGTGCAATAGGCATGACAGGTTTGACCGGCACCGGGGAAAAACAGCACGGTCTCGCGATATTTGTGCTGAATGCCCGGCAAGACTTTTCCGTCGAGGGTCGCACCGTTGTGCGTCAGTTGCCCGGCCGGGTGGGGGTTCATGCGCAGCCAGATCGCCTCGATCCGTCGTTTGATCGCAGCGGCGTCATCCTGCTCGATCAGTTGTTTGAGCGAGTCATATTCATCGACCAGCAACATGTCTTTGTGGGGAAAGGTCATGCGGAAGATCGGATCGTCCGGGATGTTGTTCCAGTCGATCAGCGTTCCCAGCACGTATTCGTTGGTGCGAAACGGCATGACCCGGGCCACGACCGTCATGGCTTCCTGCAACTGCGGCGTCAGCCTGTGCCAATACGGTGTGTCGCGAATGGTGCGGGCGTTGTAGGGTTTGTAGCGTTCGTGCTCCGACAGTCCTTGCATGGCAGCGCTCCTGGTGATTGCCCTGACGGTCGCCTTAAACCACCGCGGGTGCGATGGCCGGCGCTTTGCGCTCTATGTCCATCCATGCCCGAACGCTGTCGCGATCCCACTGGCGACGGACATAAGCGGCGAGTCGCGCCGGGACTTGATCACCATTGGCGACCAGTCGGTTGAGCATGATCGCCAGGTCGGTATCGGCAATGCTCCAGTCGCCGAAGAGGTGCTCGGCGCCCTCCTCCAGCAAGCGCTCGGCGACGAAGAACAGACGCTCGACCGCGGCCTTGGCATCGTCGGAGAGCGGCGCGTCTTTCTTGCCGAAGTACACCAGGTCAAACGGGCGCTCTTTGCGGATCACCAGCAAATCGCTGCGCAGCCAGGCCTGTAGTTGACGGGCCCTGGCGCGCTGCTGGAGGTCCTGGGGGAAAAGCCTTGCATGCCCTGGCGCGAGTTCCTCGAGGTATTCGGCGATGGCGGAAGACTCTGAAAGCGCAAAACCCGAGTGAACTAATGTAGGAATCTTGCAGGTAAGTGAAATATCCCGATATTTCGCCTGATAGTTCTCTCGCGCCTTTAAATCCAGCGTGACAAGTTCAAATGAAAGTTGCTTCTCCTTGAGCGCTACAAACGCTGACATCGCAAACGCGCTGACAAAGTCCGCGCCAACATAAAGTTTAATCCTGTTATTTTCCATGGAACGCTCCCTTGCACTAAGCACATTAATCCGTTGCATTCGAGTCGATCGTAGTAAGTTGATCGAACGCTGAACAGATACAGAAATTATCCTTTTGCATCGATACAGAAATTCGAAAATGCGAATCGCCAAGGGCTTATCGAGGGCACGACAGAAACGAAAAAAGGGAGTCCGCGAACGCGGACTCCCTGGTGTGTAATGAAGGGGGATTTACAGCTGGCGGGGGATCAGGCCGACGTTGTCGGTGCAATTGGCGAGCAGCAGCGCCTGGGGCATGTTGCTGATATTGAGCATGACCAGCGACTCGGTGGTGCTGGTGTTGACGAAGCCGTGGCGGGTCCAGGCCGGCACCAGCAGCACGTCCCCGCTGCCGACGCACACGGCCTCGGCATCCCCCAGGGTCAAGGTGCCGTTACCGCTCTGGATGAGGAACAGGTGCCACCACGAATGATCATGGCCTTGGAGCTGCGCGCCGGGTATCAACCATTGCATGGACACGGCCATGCCGGGCGTCAGCGAGCAGCCATCGAGGCTGTTGTCGTGGGCCAGCGCAACAATATCGACCTCGCTGGCCTCAAGGCTCTGACGTATTCCCGTTAGTTCAACTTGCTTCCACACCCGTGGCTTGATCGGCTGGCGAACCAGACTTTGACGAAAGTCTTTATAGGAAAAGAACGCACCTTGAACGTTATTCATGCTCGGCTTCCAACTTATTCTTCAGCGTTGAGTCACTCGACCTTAGGCGAACAATTAATCGCTGTAAAGCCGAACAACCCTTACTTATAACGCCGAAGGTCGCAACGCCACGATCATGTCCACTTCTACTGCCGCGTTTTTTGGCAATTGATAAACACCGACGGTCGTGCGTGTATGTTTCCCGGCATCGCCGAGCACGTGACTGAAAACATCCGAGGCGCCGTTTGCCACATCGCTGAGGTCGACAAAATCCGCTGTGGATTTCACATACACCGTGATCCTTATCAACGACTTGATCTTGTCCAGCGAACCGATGGCGTCGACGATCAACGCCAACCCGCGCATCGCGCAGAGACTGGCGGCCGCTTGCGCATCCGCCATGTCGAGCTCCAGGCCGACCCGCCCAGGGTATTGGATCTTGCCATTCACGCGCGGCACCATGCCGCTGACATACAACTCGTCGTGGTGGCGGATCAGCGGAGCGTAATGCCCGCCTGCACTGTTCTCGCCATAGATGTCGTAGTCGAATTCCTTCGCCAGCGCGATGAAGCGCTCGTCACAAGTCATGTGCTCAATCATTTACCGAACCTCTTGATCAATACTGCAAAAAACATCGATCCCTGACACTCAACACACCGCCCTTGCAGATGACGCCAGGCTGGTGATCCCGATGTTCGTTTCAATCGTTTCGGCCAGGCGTAACAGGTCATGGCTGAGCTGCTCGTAGTCTTCGTTGAACAACACGATGTGGCCGACAAACGAGAAGTTGTCTTTCACCAGCGCGCTGACCGGTTCGCCGATGCGTTTGCTCACCACCGAATCCAGCAGATCGATATTCAGCGAGCGGGCCAGGGACGGGATGTCTGGGACATCTCGCAGGATGCCGCCCGTGGTCGCCCGCAGCAGGCGTATGCCGCAGTAGCCGCGAGGTACCGGGTCCTGGCTATCGACCTGGCCTTCCACGGCCCAGCGGACCCAACGCTCCCACGGGTCGAAATCGACGAACGCCTGGCGCGCCAGGTCCCAGATGTGCATGCCACCGGGGCGCATGTTGGTTTCCACGGCCGAGGTGCGATGATTGGCCCTGTAGAACACTTCGTTGTGCCAGGCACCGTTATCCTGGGAAACCAACCCCGCCATGTGCTGGCCGGCTGCCTTCAGTCGAGCCTGCACCTCAGGCGCCAACGGTGCGGGCACCACTTGCTGGATCTCGGCGCGGTAGGCACCGTCGGTGGTGGTTTTTTCGGTGATCCAGGTGCTCCCGGCGACAGAATCCCAGCTGTATTCCCGGGCGTTCTGGATCAGTTCCTCAAGCACGATGCCGCCCTCGCGATAGGGCTTGAGCGCTTGCCACGCGTCGTCGCATTCGGACGGGTGACGGATGACCCGGCAGCCTCGACTGGCACCTTCGCAGGCTGGCTTGATGAAAGCCTTGCCGCCCAGTTCGATCACTCGCTGACGCAGTTCCGGCAGGCTTTCGATACGGCTGGAAACCACCGGCCGGTAATCTTCGGGAGCCGTGGTGGCCGACGCTTCGAGCTGGCGGAAAATCTGTTTATCCAACCCGGCCCTGGCCTCGGCGGGAGAAATACCGGGCAAGCCGAAATGACTGGCCAGCGCCGCACCGAGCAGCACGCCACGGTCGGAAAACGGCAGCACGCCGATCAACTTCCAGCGATCGGCATTCAGGCACCCCACCACCAGTTCGAGGGACGACGCAACGTCTTGTTCGGCCAGTGAAGTGCTGCAAACGTGATCCGCCACCTGGTCGTCATGGGGCTGTACCTGCTCGACCAGCAGGATCAGCCTGGCGTCGTACATCGATTTGCACAGGTCACGCAGCTTCTGGATATCGTGAACCCGACTGCCGTTGTACCCCACCACTACTACGCATGAAGTCGTATTCATAATGCCCCCGACTTGCAAAGTTAAAACCGAAACAGCGATGACTCAGTCATGTAACGCGATTGATCGACGGTTGAGCCAGTACCAGGCCAGGATCCCGCCAGCGCCGATGGCCGCCAGTACCAATGCGTTGTAGGGCGGTGGCGCGACCCGCATGATCAACACGGTCAACCCTGCGCCGACGCCTAGGGACACTTCCTTGACGAACATGTTGTTCTGCTTGACCGAGAAGTAATCGAGGTGACTGAAGGCGCACTCGGCAATTGACAGCAGCGCCACCCAGATCAGCGCGCCGACCAGGGTTTCGACGTGGAACGCGGCAGGCGAAGACAGCACGACAAAACCGCCGACGATGATTGCGATCACCGTCAGCACCTTGAAGCGCCCGGTGCTCTCGATCAGTTTCATGACCGGTACTTGCGCGAACACCACCACGGCGCTGTTGAGGATCAGCATCAGGCCATACCAGGCCGGCAGCTCGCCGGTCTTGAGCAGGATCGCCTGGGGCAGGATGGAGAACACGCCGAACAGCTTGATGCCCATGATGACGCCGGCGATGACCCACGGCAGCTTGTTGCGCCAGCCGCTGCCATCCTGGCTGGCGGGACGGGCAACCACGGGGTCGCAGGTGAACGTCGCGCCCATGGCGATCGGCAGGCACAACAGGACGAACCCGGCGGCGCCGAGGAAAAACAGGGTCGGGGTGAGCAGCGGCGACAACAGGATCAACCCTGCCAGCAGGCTGCCCATGTTCATGGCGACGCGGTTGTAGGCGGCGCCCTCCTTGGTCTGGGCCGCCTCGCTCTTGATCAGGTAGCCGGCAATTGCAATGCCGTAGGCAAACAACGCCGCGGCAAACATGACCACGCCCTGGTTGCTGGTGACCGCCAGCAACACCAGCCCCCCGGCGGCGCACAGCAGCGTGACGCTCAAGGAGCGGCGACCGAGGACCAGCAACGTCAGTGGCAACAGTAGCAACAAGGCCCGATAACCCAGGGCCAGGATGCTGTTGGTGGCGGTATCGAGCCAGACGTTGGCCTTGCCCAGCACCGCGAACAGCGACACGGCGGTGATGATCCGGATGGTGAACAACCGCAGGTTGATCACCGGTTTGGCCACGACGACCGTTGTTTCGACACTCATGCAACACCTCACGAACCTGGCATGGATCGACCGGCATAGGCCGACCATCCAGAAAGTCTGTAAAGCGATGGTAGAAAGAGATGCTTGTCTTGATCAGAGCAAGTTCGTATAGAATCGAACGAACTTTACTGCCGGAGAGACCAGTAAAATGCAGGCTCAGCGAGCAGTGATCGCCGCTATCGAGTTCCAGCCGGGTGTGCCGCTGGTGCAGCAGATCGTCGATCAGTTGACGGTGGCGATCAGCAAGGGTGGACTGCCCCACGGCTCAAGGCTGCCACCGATTCGCGAACTCTCCGACCTGATGCACGTGGGCAAGTCCACGGTGGTCGACGCTCTCGATCGCTTGCGCGCCAAGGGGCTGGTAGTGTCACGCCAGGGCTCGGGGCATTACGTGCACCGTTCGAGCACCACCGCCCAGACCAACGCCGGCCCCGACCTGTTGCCCCAGGACACACTCAGCGTGGTCCGCCGCGCAGTCTTGCAGGACAACGGTGCGCTGCGTCCGGGCGCCGGTTTTCTGCCGTCTTCATGGTTGCCTGCCGAAGAGTTGCTCAAGGCCGTGCGCGGCACACTTCGCGCGACTTCATTGCGCATGGGTGAATACGGTAACGCCAGCGGCTACCTGCCGTTGCGCCAGGCCTTGCGGGTCAAGATGTCGACCCTGGGCATCGAAGCGCCGGTCGACCAGATCATTACCACCGCCAACACCGTACAAGCCATCGACATGCTGATGCGCCTGCTGGTCAAGCCCGGCGACACGGTGCTGCTCGATGATCCCTGTTACTTCACGATGCACACCAATCTGGCCTGGCACGGCGCCAAGGTCATCACCATCCGCCGCGAGTGCGACGGCATGGACCTGGATGCCCTGGAGCAGTTGCTGATCGCTCACCGTCCCGTGCTCTACTTGACCAACAATGCGCTGCACAACCCGACCGGACACTCGTTCACCTCGGCGCAGGTTTACCGCTTGGTGGAACTGAGCCATCGCTACAATTTCCACATCGTCGAAGATGATCTGTACTGCGACATGCAGCAACGCCGAACGCCGCGCCTGGCCGCGAGCGGGCTGGACAACGTGTCTTACGTCTCTGGTTTCTCCAAGACCCTGACCGCCAACAGCCGCGTCAGCTTCGCGGTGCTGTCCCCACAACTCGCGGCGCGGATGGTGACCCTGAAAATGGCCTGCGGTGGCATGACCTCGGAAATGGCCGAGCAGATTATTTGCACCATGCTCAGCGACGGCAGCTATGCCAAGCACATGCGTCGTACGGTGGACCGGCTCTATGAGTCGAACAGCCGGGTGGCGGCGTGGCTGGGCGAAGCCGGGTGTTCGGTATCGTCGTTGCCTGGAGAAGGCTTGTACATCTGGACGCGGCTTCCCGATGGCTTTGAAGCCGAGGCACTGGCCCGCAAAGGCCTGGAAATCGACCTGGTGCTGGCGCCGGGGACCATGCTCAGCAAAGCGGCGGACGGCAATCGGTTTCTGCGTTTCAACGTGGCGCACAGTGATCATGTGCAGGTGCGGGAGCGGTTTTTCCGCTTGCTGGACAAGCCACACAAATAACCGACTGTCCTCGATCCTGTGGGAGCGGGCTTGCTCGCGAAGAGGCCATCACATCCCGCATCAAGGTCGCCTGACACTCCGCTTTCGCGAGCAGGCTC
>NZ_JASCAE010000102.1:0-11169 GCF_029967975.1 Pseudomonas sp. V98_8 | reverse complement strand
CGTCGAGCACATCCTGCGCAGCCGCCACGATTTCCTCGGCCAGCACTTCTTGTTCCAATTGGTGCGCGAATACCCCCGGCGCGAGCAGGTCATGCAGTACGGCGAAAGCGACCTGGCGTTCATCGAGCGGCTGCTGGCCGAGGTCGGCATCTGGTACCGCTTCACGCATGACGACCGCCTGCGGATCGACGTCGTCGAGTTCCACGACGACCAGCGCCACTACCAGTTTGGCGTGAAATTGCCACTGCGCTCACCGGCTGGCTTCGCCAGCGGTGAGGACGGCGTGTGGGGTTTGCAGACCCGCCACCAGGTGGTGGAAAAATCCATCAACTTTCGCGCCTATCACGCCCTTGACGCCCGCGCCTTTCTCGATGGCGAGGTCGACCAGACCCGTGGCACCACGACCAGCACCTACGGCGAGGCCTACCACTACGCCGAACCCTATCGCGTGCTCGGTGACAAACTGGACCAAGACGAAGACCTGCTAAGCGAAAGCGGCTTTTTCTACGCGCGCCTGCGCCACGAGCGCTACCTCAACAGCCAGACCCATCTCAGCGGCGCCAGCAGCAGCGCCACCCTGGCGCCGGGCCAGGTGCTGAAAATCGCCGGCGCGCCCCAGGCCTTTGCCCCCGGCGCAGTGATCACCAGCCTGCGCACCCGCGCCGCCCGCGACCGCAACATCGAAGTGCATTTCGAAGCCATTCCCTACGCCGAGATGGTCTGCTTCCGCCCAAAGGTCCCGCCCAAACCGATCATCGCCGGCACCCTGCCAGCCCGGCTGAGCAGCCCCGAGCGCAACGACCGCTACGCCGAAATCGACCTCGAAGGCCGCTACCGGGTGCGCTTCCTGTTCGACCGCGACACCTGGAAACCCGGCCAGGAAAGCACCTGGCTACGCCTGGCCCGGCCTTACGGCGGCGACACCCACGGCCTGCACCTGCCAATGCTGACCGGCACCGAAGTGGCGGTGGCCTTCGAGCAAGGCGACCCAGACCGCCCCTACATCGCCCACGCCCTGCACGACAGCGAACACCCGGACCCCGTGACCCTGCGCAGGCGCGACCACACCCGCAATGTGCTGCGTACACCGGCGAACAACAAGCTGCGCATGGAAGACCTGCGGGGGCAGGAGCACCTCAAGCTCAGTACCGAGTATGGCGGCAAGAGTCAGCTGAATCTGGGGCATTTGGTGGATTCCCGGAAGGAGAAACGGGGGGAAGGGTTTGAGCTGAGAACGGATGGTTATGGCGCCATTCGCGCAGGCAAAGGGTTGTTCGTCAGTGCGGATGAGCAGACCAAGGCGCAGGGTGAGCAACTCGACATGAGCGACGCCATCGGTCAGTTGGAAAGCGCGCTGTCGTTGGCGCGCTCGTTGGCGCAGGCTGCCCGTAACGGGCAAGTGACGCCGGGTGACACCGCAAGCCAAGAGCGTCTGAACCAGGCTCTCAATGGATTGGCAGAACCCGGCGTGTTGTTGCATGCCCCAGCAGGTGTCGGCGTGCTCAGCCCGAAAGCGGTCTGCCTTGCGTCCGGGACTGAAAGCGTGGGTATCATGGCCGCGCACAACGTCGACCTCAGCGCGGGTCACGACATCACTGCCACTGCCGAAGGCGGCGTCAGCCTGTTTGCGCAACAGGAGGGCCTGCAACTCAAGGCGGCTCACGGCAAGGTCGAACTGCAAGCCCTGGACAACCTTCTGCACGCCCTGGCCAAGGCCGACATCAAGATCGAAAGTCTCGACGGTCGCGTGGTAATCAGCTCCCCGAAAGAGATATTGCTCCAGTCTGGCTCTAGCTATCTGTCCCTCAAGGACGGCAAGGCCGAACTGGGCGCTCCTCCCGGCTGCATCCTCTTCAAGACCATCCTTGTACAAATTATGGGCGGGGCCAGCGGGGACACTCCGGCCACAGCGCTACCTACGGGGTACTCCGCCGGCTACATACTGCACGATGAAGCGGGGGGGCCACGGCCGTTCAGGCGTTATCGAATCACCACACCACAAGGGGAAGTGTTTAGCGGGGTGACGGACAAGGATGGCCAGACCATGAGTGTGCATACCTTGTTGCCGGGTGAGCTGAAAATCGAGTTTCCAAACCCCGCGGTTTATGACGAACAACTTCACGTCGTTGGCCCGGGGGATCTGGTGGCCTGCAACTTGAAATATGCGGCCACGCTGGCGGATGGCAGCACGCTCGAAGGCGTGACTGATGCGCAGGGTTACACGCAACGCATCGTTACCGAAAGGCCGACGCGGATCACCCGGTTATCACTGCTTCCACCTGAGAACCCAGCGCCATTTTGTTGCGCGGCGCAAGGCACCCAGGCCCCACTGGAGATTGACCTGACGTCCGAAAACATCAGCACCAATGACACGAACGTGGGCAGCTCCATGCAGGTCGTTCCACTGCCCAAGGGCAAAAAGCGTTCGTTGACGTCTGGAGAAATCGCCATGGCCAGAACCGTGTTTAAAGGTGCCGTGGATTACAGCAAGGTCAAAGTTCATCACGGTGGATGGTGGGTGTTTTTTGGTTTTCAGAATACGGCTGTGACGCCTAATGGAGAGATGTATTTTCCTGAGAGCACCCACTACTATAGAGATGACTTCTCTAATACTGGCGACAATCGACATAAAGCTCTATTCATGCATGAGATGACCCATGTATGGCAATACCAACTGGGCTATCCGGTCAAGAAAACCGGACTTACGGTTAGTAGTCGTGGCGCTGCGGCATATGAATATGCTTTAACCAGGTACAGAGCGCTGTCCAGTTACAACATGGAGCAGCAAGGCGAGATCATATCTGATTACTTCATCATTTGTGTCATTGGTGATGCCCACGCTGTCTGGAATAGTGCTAATTATGCGAAAAGCCCAGAATTGCTCACGTCAACGCTTGAAGGGTTTTTGAATAATCCCGCTGATAAATCAAATCTGCCAGTCTAGGCGAGATGAACATGGCCTATTTAATTTTTATGGCTCTGTGGGTCTTTGGCTCCATGGCGAGCTATGTCCACGCTACATCGTTTGGACTTATGGCGGATGCCAATATTGAAACCATTAAAGGTCAACCTGCAATTTGCTTGCCGGTAGATGCAAAAGAAGACTTTCCGGTGGGCTGGATTTCATTGGCGGAGAGCTATGTGCGCAATCCAGGCTCTTGGGCAGTTTCACTTAAGGAGGGTGTAAAACCCCTTATATTGAAACCGGGAGAGTGCGTCGTTTTTGGAGAGGTTCCAAGGGGGTATGAGTTGGATCGTAATGTAAGGTCCAGTTTATTAACGCTTGAGGAAAATAAAACCTATGTTTTCCGAGTGAGCGGTGCATACGAGACAAGAGACGCTTATGCAGCCGTATTTTGTACTGGCAGCAAATTGAAGGATGGCTTCGAATATCACCAATATAGTCGTGCAGCTGATGGGGGGGCAGGTAATACCTGCTTGCGACACTCAGCGCAATGGAGGGGAATATGATCCTTCCACTACAGGCAAGTAAAATAAATTGCAAAAGAAATCGTCAAGTTACATGTAGGTGCGCGGTAATTACCGTCTTGTCAAAGTATTAAAAGGGATTTATATGAACAATACTCTTCATTGTACGGATACGCTCAACCCTTTCAAAGAGGTTACGTGTGGCAAGCAGAAAGATTACTGGGTGGAATTCCAATTACTGGATGAACTGGGTGAGCCCGTCGCGAACATGCCCTATCGGGCGATTAATGAGGCCACCCGTACCGGTTATGTTTCTGAATACGCTGGCCAGAGCGATGCTCAAGGCGTGATCCGCCTTGACGGCCTGCATCCGCTGGCCATCACACTCAAGATCGAGGCCGCCCCGCTGCTCGAGCAGATGCAGAGTCGCCGCCTGCGTGCCGTACGTCCCGAGCCACCTCGTCCTGCCCCGGGTGACCACACTCCGCTGTATGGGCCACAGCGTTCGGGCTTTTCGCCGATCGAGGAACAGGCGCTTGCGGCCGGTCATGGCTACCACTACCTGCGCATCGGCCAATTGTGCGATGAAGAACCTACTTTCGACCCGCCCTTGGCTGATCCGAAGCTGCTTCCGGCTTTCCATTTTCCGGACCGGTCATTCGGCGGCTTTACCTTGGGTGATGATCAACTGGATCATCGTCATATCTTGGAGGTCTGCCCATTTCGCGCCTGGTCGCTGACGCTGCACCACCAGGCTGACTACAGCCTGGCCAATGCTTACAACCTGGGGCTGATGAGCATTCTGGCTTACAGCAATCGGCCAGAAAACGAACGGGGTTCGGTCAAGGAGCTGTTCGAGCAGCAATGCCTGGATTTGTCGCGCACACCTCGGGTTTGGGATAACGGTCAGGCGTGGCCATGTCTGGTGACCGACGTTCCCTTTCGCGATCGCTATACAGCGGTCGAGTCCTTGGACACCGCCAAGGCAGAGCAGCCGGAGGGCCACACCCAGCTGATTTATGCCATCAGTGCCTCCCAGGTGTTGGTGGCGTGGCGTGGCACCGAGATGAATGGTCTGGCCGACTTGAGCACCGATTTGACTTTTCGTCCGGTGAAACCGGAGGTGGCGGCCAATTGCGAGCCGAAGGTGCCCTGTGCTGATCTGGTTCCGGAGGGCAGCGTGCACTTGGGGTTTCGTGATGCGTTTGAAATAGCCAGGAGGATTTACGCAACGGATTTTGGGGACATGATTTTTGTACATTCCCGAGATAAAGAGCTTTTTATATGCGGTCATAGTCTTGGGGGGGCTCTTGGTCTTGTCCACGCCGCCTCACTGAAAGACCGCAATCCGCTGCTATATACCTACGGCATGCCGCGCACCTTTACCCTCAAGGCCATTCAGTCCTTAAGCGAGCTATGGCATTTCCGCCATGTCAACGACACCGACCTCGTCCCCCGTGTGCCCCCCGAAGCGGCTCTGGACAATCATTTTTACGACGTCTACGGCTCAATGGGGACAGTCATGGGTTTCAGCTGGTCTTCAGGCCGGGCACTGGCCACTACGTTGTTCAAACACGGCGATCCGTTCAGCCATCACGGCGAACTCGCCATGTTTCTTAGAGCCGAGCAGCACCGGGAGCAGGCAATCACCCCATACCCCGCTTACCGCAAACCGGACGGCGCACCCTATCGCAGTAACATCACGGTGAAGTTGCAGGAAATGGCCAAGTTGTATCTGGTTCCAAGCCTGAGCGCGGCCGAAGACAAACAGGCCGAGCAGGCCCAGGAACGTCTGATCACGTCCCTGAGCGCCGAGAGCCGTGCCCGATTCTTTCCGCGCCACAGTCACCCGGATATAGGCCGCATGCTGAGTATTGGCGATCACTTCATGTCGCAGTACCAACCCTATATACACAATCAGTTGATGGAATCGCTCGACCCGGAGCGCAGTCCGTTACTGGAGCGCCAGGTCCAGCGGAACAAGTTCAAACGGCAGATGAAGGACAACTACGCCACCATTCCTGCGGATGAGTACGAGCGCAACAGCGTATTCCTGGAATTACAGAAGCTGGTTGACCAAGCGTTGGCGGTAACGCAACAGGCCGAAGGCGGTACAGAAGCGCTACAGCGGTTCAATGCCATCGCTGACCCGCGAGCCTATTACGAGAAAACCTACGGTTAAGCCCATGAACGCAACAAAGGTCAAACCCATGCGCCACAGGCTGCCCGTCGTTTTATTCACACTGTTTTTCAGCCTCAGTGGTTGCAGTCAGGATTACAGCCTGGCGCCGCCTGCGGACAGCGAAAAAATAACCGTGACCGTGAAACTGCCAAGGGAACTGAAAACCGAAACCATGTGGGTGATGTATCGCTCCGCTACTTGCAAAAGTATCAGTCATGGGGCCAGCGGCCAGCGCCTTGAGCAGGACGGTCATCATTCGGTTTACAAGGAATTTCAACGTCAGGGGCAGAGCGATCTCTATCAAGTCGAACTACCCAAAGACGGGGGTGGCGCGTGCAAATGGCATCTGGCCAATGTGACCTTTGGCGTTGTCTATGCCGATCCGGCTCGCTTTGGCGAGAACGTAATCGCAGGAGGGGGAGGCGGTGTGGTTGTGATATTCGACCATAACAACTCACCCCGAGGCGGCGCGGATATCAAAGTCGATGGAAACTTGAAACTCAAGAAGGATTACTACCCTTGGGTTGATGAGGAGTGTCTAGGACCGTACAAAAAAACCATCCGTTTGGCAGGCGAGGGCAATATTTATCTGAAGTATCAGGCATTGGATGCGCAGCAAGTATATTTTGAACCTGTTCTACATTCCGAGTACGTAATCTATTCGATCGGTCCGAAGGTAAAGAAAAAAGGCAATTACACCGCTTTCACTTATCCCGATGGCACCACTGTGGCCGATGGAAAATGGCACCCTAACTTCTTGAAACTACAAACCATCCGCACAGGACGCGCCAGCGATTGTTTCACCGTCGGGCGTTATGCCAACTGCCCAGACCGCCGCCCACAACTATTACCTGATTGGCTGCCCGAGCCCGGAAAACCGGGATTTGGTCGCTACGTCGTTGCGGACGAATGGGGCAATAAATTGCCGACGTACTTCTATCGACTGGTCGGCGAAGACGGTCAGGTCTTTCAAGACTTGAGCGAAACCAACGGGCGCACGAAGCCGTTGCCAGAAAGCGCGCATCCAGTGCGCAACGCCGAATTTCCGAAACGGGTGTGGTGATGGATTACCCACAGAAGCAAGTGATCACGTTCTCCGTCAGTCACCCACGGGGAGACCACCATGGTGCTCCAATGTTTGTTCGACGGCCGATATTCAAACTTGTTACGAAAAAACCGATGGTTAATTCCTATGGTGTGACAAAGGACAAACCCATGTTCCACAGGATGCCGGTCATTTTATTCGCCCTGTTTTTCAGCCTCAGCGGTTGCAGTCAGGATTACAGCCTGGCGCCGCCCGCGGACAGCGAAAAGATAACCGTGACCGTCAAACTGCCAAGGGAACTGAAAACCGAAACCATGTGGGTGATGTATCGCTCCGCTACTTGTAAACATATCAGTCAGGGGGCCAGCGGCCAGCGCGTTGAGCAGGACGGTCGTAATTCCGTTTACAAGGAGTTTCAACGTCTGGGGCAGAGTGATCTTTATCAAGTCGAGCTACCCAAAGATGGTGGTGGCGCGTGCAAATGGCATCTGGCCAATGTGACCTTTGGCGTTGTCTATGCCGATCCGGCTCGCTTTGGCGAGAACGTAATCGCAGGAGGGGGAGGCGGCGTGGTCGTGATATTCGACCATAACAACTCGCCACGAGGCGGCGCGGATATCAAGGTTGAAGGAGATTTGACGATCAAGAAGGATTACTACCCTTGGGTAAAAGAGGCTTTCTTAGGTGGATACAGTAAACGTGTCAGCCTTAAAGGTGAGGGCGGCATTTATCTCAAATATCAGGCATTACAAGCCCGTAAGGTATTTTTCGAACCTGTCCTGCATTCGGACTATACGATTTACTCCAAACAACCGAAGGAGAAAAAAGAGGGCAACTACACCGCATTCACCTATCCCGATGGCACCACCGTAGCCGATGGAAAATGGCACCCGAACTTCTTGAGGCTCCAAACCATTCGCACTGGACGCGCCGCCGATTGCTTCGATTCTTGGCGTTACGCCAACTGCCCAGACCGCCGCCCACAATTACTGCCCGATTGGCTGCCCGAGCCCGGAAAACCTGGATTTGGTCGCTACGTCGTTGCGGACGAATGGGGCAATACACTTCCGTCGTACTTCTATCGACTGGTCGGCGAAGACGGTCAGGTCTTTCAAGACTTGAGCGAACCCAACGGGCGCACGAAACCGTTGCCAGAAAGCGCGCATCCAGTGCGCAACGCCGAATTTCCGAAACGGGTGTGGTGATGGATTACCCACAGAAGCAAGTGATCACGTTCTCCGTCAGTCACCCGCGGGGAGACCACCATGGCGCTCCAATGTTTGTACGACGGCCGATATTCAAACTTGTTACGAAAAAACCGATGGTTAATTCCCAAGGTGTGACAAAGGACAAATCCATGTTCCACAGGATGCCGGTCATTTTATTCGGCCTGTTTTTCAGCCTCAGTGGTTGCAGTCAGGATTATAGCCTGGCGCCGCCCGCGGACAGCGAAAAGATAACCGTGACCGTCAAACTGCCAAAGGAACTGAAAACCGAAACCATGTGGGTGATGTATCGCTCCGCTACTTGTAAACATATCAATCAGGGGGCCAGCGGCCAGCGCGTTGAGCAGGACGGTCGTAATTCCGTTTACAAGGAGTTTCAACGTCTGGGGCAGAGTGATCTTTATCAAGTCGTGCTACCCAAAGATGGTGGTGGCGCGTGCAAATGGCATCTGGCCAATGTGACCTTTGGCGTTGTCTATGCCGATCCGGCTCGCTTTGGCGAGAACGTAATCGCAGGAGGGGGAGGCGGTGTGGTTGTGATATTCGACCATAACAACTCGCCACGAGGCGGCGCGGATATCAAGGTTGAAGGAGATTTGACGATCAAGAAGGATTACTACCCTTGGGTAAAAGAGGCTTTCTTAGGTGGATACAGTAAACGTGTCAGCCTTAAAGGTGAGGGCGGCATTTATCTCAAATATCAGGCATTACAAGCCCGTAAGGTATTTTTCGAACCTGTCCTGCATTCGGACTATACGATTTACTCCAAACAACCGAAGGAGAAAAAAGAGGGCAACTACACCGCATTCTCCTATCCCGATGGCACCACCGTAGCCGATGGAAAATGGCACCCGAACTTCTTGAGGCTCCAAACCATTCGCACTGGACGCGCCGCCGATTGCTTCGATTCTTGGCGTTATGCCAACTGCCCAGACCGCCGCCCACAGCTATTACCTGATTGGCTGCCCGAGCCCGGAAAACCAGGATTTGGTCGCTACGTCGTTGCGGACGAATGGGGCAATAAATTGCCGACGTACTTCTATCGACTGGTCGGTGAAGACGGTCAGGTCTTTCAAGACTTGAGCGAACCCAACGGGCGCACGAAACCGTTGCCGGAAACGGTGCATCCAGTGCGCAAAGCCGAATTTCCCAAACGAATGTGGTGATGGTTTGCCCACAAAAGCAAGTATTCAAGTTCTCCGCCAGTCACCCGCGGGGAGACCACCATCGTGCTCCAATGATTGTACGACGGCCGATATTTAGACGGTTGTTCGAGTTCGGAGGATTTCTGCTCGAGCAGTGGAGAGTTAGTCGTGAGGGCATGTTGTAACTAATTTTGAATCGCCCGTTGATTATTTAATGGTTGGATTAATGAAGTAGGGGAAAAGTGATGTCTAAAGGATTTGTTTTGCTGGTCAATGAGACAATTCACGGTGGAGAAGTGATCTCGGCTTCTTCGAATACGATTGTAAATGATAAACCGGTTGCTCTGGGGGGCGAAGGCAGTTGCTTTAAATACGGATGCCAAATGATTGCCAGCGTTACAGATTGCGTGGCGGGCTAAGACATGGGCTGGGATCGTCAGGCGCCCGACGTGAGGAAAACGCCAGAGCCCATTGTATTGGGCCGATGGTTTTTGGCGGCATGCGTGGCGGTGCTGGCGTGTGTGGTGTTGTTCTTGTTGCATGCCGCCGAGCGTGTGCCTCCATTGCAGGCGCTCAACATCTGGGTGATGGCCAGTGCGCCGTTGCTCATTTGGCTATTGATCTTCAGTGCCCGAGCGTATGCCTACGGTTCGGCGCTGAGTCATTACCAATTCCTGGAGGAGGAGGCGCTGATTGCGCAGGAGTCCTGGCAAAACTGGGCGCAGCGTTCTCTTGCGGTTCACGCCAGCTGCGTATTGCTGCCCAATCAAGTCTCCGCGAAGTTACTGATGCAAGGCTCTCCCGATGCATTAAATCATTCAGGACAAGCTCAGCGTATCTCAGCTTTGCCTTCGGGGGACGATCGAGCGCAGGCAGGACTGCAATTATTGGTACCAGCGCTTGCGCGAGCCCTACAGGCATTGCCGGCAGAGCAGGAGCTGCGTGTCACCCTGTTGAATGATGCCGCACCTGGCCAATATGACGCATTGCGCAATACCTGGCAGCAGGTCTGGGCCAGCGCAACGCGTAACGCGCAACCGCCGGCAGTCGCTTTGACTGATGAATTGTCCTTCCAGTGGATCGAAGATTTGCTGAAGACCGGCAGTGCTGCCCTTGAGTTGATCCTGGTACTGCAGGTCAACGGCGAGTCGACGTACTCAGACGGATTGGCAGCGCTGTTGCTGTGTCCAGACAAGCTCGCCTGCGCTTGGGATCTACCGGTGCGGGGAAAAATTCTACGCCCGATGCCGTTGAGCATCACAACGCTACAGAGCGAGCTACCACTGTTTTTTCAAACCCAGACAAGCGCCCGGCTTGCGTCAGGCTTGTTGGCGGATGGTGAGTGCTGGCAACCCGTGATCAATGAAATCTACGCAATCGGTGGCGCTAATGGTGCTTCGTTGACGTTAGAACAACAGTGGGTCCAGGCGCGTTTGTGCGGGCTTACGGGACCATTCAGTCATTGGCTGGTGGCGGCTCAGGGAGTGGAAATGGCTCTGCATCAACAACAGCCTCTATTGCTGTTGGCCAAAGAGAAATCACGGCACTGGATCAGCACTGTGACCAAAAGGGAGTTGGTATGAAAAATTGGAGCAATGGGTGGCGTCGCGGAGGCGCGGCGGTCTGGATTATCTCACTTCTGGCGGCGCTTGGCGGAGTGATTTGGGAGTATGGCGGCCGGTTAGGGTTGGTGGAAAACCACCATAAGCTGTTGGCTTTTTTGCTGATCGTCGCCATCGCCTTGATTGGGTATCTGAACCCACGTTTGTTGATGTACCTCAAACGGCTAAGTCACCGTGAGCAGGGAGTGGCAAACCACGTTTTTCCCCATGCAGATACGAATCCAGTGCTTCCAAAAAAGTCGTCTTTCTCGCTGCCTGAGTTACGGCAACACCTACGCGATAACCATGGCCATTTCTGGCGCCGCAAAGTCCGCCTGTTGCTGGTCGTCGGCGAACCCGATCAGATCAGCGCCATCGTGCCCGAGCTAGACAAAAAACTATGGCTCGCAGGCCACGACACGATCCTGTTTTGGGGCGGCAGCACCCAAACCAAATTCGCTGATGGCCGCTTCAGCTCGTGGCAAAGCCTGAGCCGCTGGCGCGGTCTCGACGGCGTGATCTGGGCCTTGAACAAAGAGCA
>NZ_JASCAE010000101.1:0-12091 GCF_029967975.1 Pseudomonas sp. V98_8 | reverse complement strand
AGATCGCAGCCTGCGGCAGCTCCTACAGAGGGAGACCGTGTTTCAGGCGAGGATTTCGAAGGCCGTACTGGCCAACCGCTCGCCATTCACCAGCACATGCACCGCATGCCTGCCCGCGTAATGCCGGCGGGTGGTCAGTTCCTTGATGTGCTGGCCGCGGGTGATCGGTTGTGTGGCGTTGCCTGGTAGCGTCAGGGCCTTGAGCTTGAAGACCTTGGCCGAGGTGCTGCCATTGGCCTTGACGTAGTCGATGGCGTAATCGATCACCAGGCGCTGGCTGTTGTGTACCGTGGACTTGACCGCAAAGGACAGGGTGATTTTTTCGCCGAGCCCGATCACCGGCGGATTGACCTGCACATCGATGATCTGGACCTCAGGTTTGCCCCCCGCGCCAATGATCGCCAAGGCGCGCAGGTTGCCTTGTTTGATCAGGCTGCGCAGGGCATGCCTGGCGATCCATGCGGTGTGCGGGTTGTCCAGCGACCAACCCTCGATCAGGTCCAGTACCCACTCGGGTTGGTCCTTGGTGATGTCGTTGAGGTGGTTGGCCACGGACTTGCGCACGTAAAGGCTGGGGTCGGCCTTGAGGTTGTCGAGGATCCCGGCGGCCAGTCGCGGGTCGGCCTGGACCGGCTCCAGGCGAAACGACCAGGGCAGGCGCGGCCGGCAACCTTCGCTGGCGAGGCGCCGGACATGTTCGTTGGCGTCCAGCGACCAGTCGTGCATCAATTGCAGCGAGCGTTGCAAATCGTCGCGCAGGAAATGGCGGATGGCGAATTCCGAAGAACCGAACGCAGTGAAGTACTTGAGCGCCTCCATCGACAGTTCGAACCGCTCCGCACCATAGGTCGCCACGTAATGCGGCAGGCACATGCTGACAAAACCGCTGTTGAGGCGAGGGGCGAGGGCGCGCAGCACTTCCAGCGACGCTTCATAACCCAGCGGCAATACCGCGTGCAGGCATTCGCTGACCCGCGCCAGGCGCTGCATCACCGACAATTCGGCCAGGCCATGGTTGGCCAGTTTCAGGAAACCCTTGGCGTCGAAGTCGGGATACACCGCTGTCATCTCGGCGGCGATGTGCCGCAGGCGCTCGGCGTTGAAGATTTCCTTGAGAGCGGTGTCGCCAGCCATGTTGGAGTCCGTGTGTGATAGGGGCGGGTTGCCGGCCAGGGGGCCGGCAAGTTCATCTCAACCGTTCTTCGCCTGCTCTTCCAACTGGTCCGATTCGAATAGCCGTGCCAGTTCCGCCCGCGCTTCCTGCGCCGTCTGCTTGACCTTCACCGCGTCGTCGTAAATCGCGTGCTGGGCATCGAGCACCTGTTCATCATGATGCTTGAAGCGCTTGATCCGGGCATCGGCCTGTTCGGGCGTCAGTCCCAGGCCGATCAATGTCTGCCGGCTCATTTCCAGACTGGAGTAAAAGGTTTCGCGCACCGCATGGGCGCCCAGGTCCACCAGACGATGCACATGCTGGCGGTTACGGGCGCGGGCAATGATCTTGATGTGCGGGTACAACTTGTGCACCAGTTCGGCGGTCTTGATGTTGGTGTCCGGGTCGTCGGTGGCGATGACGAAGAACTCGGCATCGGCGACCTTGGCCGCGCTGAGGATTTCCGGACGCATCGGGTCGCCGTAATACACAGGTACGCCGCCGAAGCTGCGCGACAGTTCGATGGTTTCCACCGAGGTGTCGAGGGCCACGAACTTGATATTCTGAGCCCGCAGGATACGCGCGACGATCTGCCCCATACGGCCCATGCCGGCGATCACCACACGGGGCTCATCGGCGTCGATTGCGCGAAACTGCTCCGGAACCACCACCGGTTGCACCTTCGGGCTAACCAGTCGGGCGCACAACAACATCAACAGAGGCGTCAACGCCATCGACAGGGTGATCGCCAGCACCAGCAAGTCGTGCAGGCGTGTATCGAACAAACCATGATCACGGCCGATCTTGAACACCACAAAGGCAAACTCACCACCCGCCGCCAGCACGATGCCCAGGCGAATGGCGCTGATCTTGTTCAAACCGCCGGCCAGGCGGCCGACGACAAACAGCAACGGCAGCTTGACAGCGATCAGCAGCACGGTCAGCCCCAGCACCACGATTGGCTCGCGCAACAGCAGGCCGAGGTTGGCGCCCATACCGACACTCATGAAGAACAGCCCCAACAGCAGGCCCTTGAAGGGTTCGATCTGTGCTTCCAGCTCGTGCCGGTATTCGGAGTCTGCCAGCAGCAAGCCGGCAAGAAATGCACCGAGGGCCATTGAAATACCGGCCAGGTCCATCAGCCAGGCGGTGCCCATCACCACCAGCAAGGCGGTCGCGGTGGACACTTCCGGCAAGCCGGTCTTGGCGACCACGCGAAACACCGGACGCAGCAAGTAGCGTCCGCCGATCACCACAATGGCAATGCTGACCAGCACGCGAAGGCCCTGGTTGACATCGTCGACCGCGCTGACGTTTGCGCTACTGCCTGCCAGCAGCGGCACCATGGCGATCAGCGGGATCGCGGCGATGTCCTGGAACAGCAGGATCGCGAACGCCAGTCGTCCGTGGGGGCTGGTCAGTTCCTTGCGCTCGGCCAGGCTTTGCAGGCCGAAGGCGGTTGACGACAGCGCCAGGCCCAGGCCCAGCACGATCGAGGTGTTCAGCGGTTGCCCGAAGACATACAGCGCCAATACGCCCAGCAGCGCACCTGTCAGCAGTACTTGCGCCAGACCGACGCCGAACACCGCCTTGCGCATCACCCACAAGCGTCGTGGCGACAACTCCAGGCCGATGATGAACAGCAGCAATACCACGCCGAGTTCAGAGATGTGCGCGACACTTTCCGTATTGCCGATCAAGCCCAACCCCGAGGGGCCGATGATCACGCCGGCAAACAGATAACCCAGCACCGCGCCCAATTGCAGGCGCTTGGCCAGGGGAACGGTGAGCACGGCGGCGAGCAGAAATACGACTGCGGCTTGCAACAGACTGCCTTCATGGGGCATTAGAAAAACTCCATCAACTCGGTACGGCGGGTCGACAAGGATAAAGGCTGGTCTGGGTTCAAGGCTATCGCGCAAAACAGTTGTCGAGCGGACATCGCCACCGCACTACAACAATTCGCCCAGGTCCCAGAGCCGTACAAGCTCAGCGGGGGCCTGGTTTTCCGGTACTTTCAGCACCATCTGGTCGTCCTGTTCGCCTGCGCGGTAGTGCAGCTCGATCTGGTAAAAGCGCTGATCCCCCCCGCCCGAGGCCGAGTCGGCCAGCGGCAGGCACCCTTCGAGCAGGCCACAGAGGCGCGAACGCTGCTCGAGATCGCATTGCGCAAATTCGATTTCCCGGGGGCGCGTCAGGGCCTGGATCGCGGCGAAGCCACCTTGGCGCGACAGGCGCACAACGGCCCGGTCGTCCAGTGTCGGCAGGGTTTTCATGGTGCCTCCTGCGTCGTATCGACGCCTACCTGTGACCAGCCGCGGTGCACCACCCGCGCTTCATTGGCGCTGAAGCGCCGACGCGCATGCTCGACGGTGAGTTTTGCAAAGGCACTGAATGACGTCTCATGGCTCAAGCGCTTGTCACACAGTGCGTCGTACCAGATGAGCCCGGCTGCTTCCCAGGCGAATCCACCCAAGGCCTTGGCGGCCAGGTAAAACGCCCGATTGGGAATACCGGAATTGATGTGCACGCCGCCATTGTCCTCCTGGGTGATCACGAATTTGCGCATATGGTCCGGTTGCGGGTCCTTGCCCAGCAGCGGGTCGTCATAGGCGGTGCCCGGGTGGGCCATCGAGCGCAAACCGACGCCCTTGATGCGCGGGGTCAGCAAATCCGCGCCGATCAGCCAGTCCGCCTGGTCGGCGGTGTGCCCCAGTAGATACTGCTTGGTCAGCACGCCAAACACATCCGACAGCGATTCATTCAGCGCCCCGGACTGGTCGGCGTACACCAGGCCCGCTTCGCTCTCGACCACGCCGTGGGTCAGCTCGTGCCCGACCACGTCCAGCGAACGGGTGAAGCGCTGGAAGATTTCGCCATCGCCGTCACCGAAGACCATCTGCGAACCGTTCCAGAAGGCGTTCTCATAGTCCTGGCCATAATGCACGCTGCCGATCAGGGCAAAACCCTTATCGTCGATGGAGTCGCGGCCCAACACTTTCCAAAAGAAATCGTAGCTGGCCCCCAGCGCGTCGTAGGCCTCATCGACCGCCGGATCACCGCTCGGCGCCTGACCTTCGAGGCGCACCGGCATGCCGGGCAGGAGCATCTTGCCCTGGGCATCATGCACACTGCGCTGCACCTGGCCACGTTTGGCGGGTGCCGGCAGGATCGCGGCGGCAGCCGGACGCACCGGTGGGCCAGGCGTATGCCGAAGGGTACGCACATGGGCCAATGTGCTCATTGCGCTGGAACGCTGGTGTTCAGATCCATGCGCGACGATACGGTGCAGAATGTAGGGGGGAATGAAACTGCGCAGGTCAGTCATCAGAGCATCCTTTCTGAGCACGAAGTCGATACTTATGTGAGCGGCGCAGGGGTATTCGGTTCCGCCGGTTGCCATTGGCAGCGGTTTCTGCGAAAACCTGCGTCCGCGCCCGCAAGTCCAGGGCACTGTAGATGAGTTAAGAACATGAACGACGAACTGCAAATCATTGATCTTGAACCGGGTGACGGCAAGACCGCCGTCAAAGGCGCACTGATCACCACCCAATACCGCGGCTGGCTGGAGGACGGTAGCGAATTCGACTCATCCTACAGTCGAGGCAAGCCGTTCCAGTGCGTGATCGGCACCGGTCGGGTGATCAAGGGTTGGGACCAGGGCCTGATGGGCATGCAGGTCGGTGGCAAGCGCAAATTGCTGGTCCCGGCGCACCTGGCCTACGGCGAGCGCACGATGGGCAAGATCCCGCCGAATTCGAACCTGATATTCGAGATTGAATTGCTGGAAGTGCTGACGCGGGACGATTGAGTGTGGAGCATGGAAACTCGAACGCCGATCCGTTGAGACCGTTTGTATCCCTGTAGGAGCGAGCATGTCGAATCGTACAGGGGAAAGAGCGGCAAAAAAAAGCGCCGCCCTCGAATTCGGGGGCGGCGCTTTTTTATTGCCGTGGACGTCAGGTCAAACCTTGACGATCCAGCCCGCTGGCGCTTCGACATCGCCGGTTTGCACGCCGGTCAGCTCTTTGTAGAGCTTCTGGGTGATCGGGCCGACTTCGGTTTCGCTATGGAACACGTGCAGGTGGTCGTTGTAGCTGATGCCGCCGATTGGCGTGATCACGGCTGCGGTACCACAAGCGCCGGCTTCCTTGAAGTCCGACAGCTTGTCGATGAACACGTCACCTTCGATCACTTCCAGGCCCAGGCGCGATTTGGCCAGCTCGATCAGCGACAGGCGGGTGATGCCCGGCAACACCGACGGCGAGTTCGGGGTCACGAACTTGTTGTCGTGGGTGATCCCGAAGAAGTTGGCCGAACCGACTTCTTCGATTTTGGTGTGAGTCATCGGGTCCAGGTAGATGGCGTCGGCGAAGTGGGCCTTCTTGGCCTGGGAGCCTGGCATCAGGCTGGCGGCGTAGTTGCCACCGACCTTGGCGGCGCCGGTGCCTTGCGGGGCCGCGCGGTCGTAGCTGGAGATCAGGAAGTTGTGCGGGGTCAGGCCGCCCTTGAAGTAGGCGCCGACCGGGATGCAGAAAATCGAGAAGATGAACTCGGGCGCGGTACGCACGCCGATGTTGTCACCCACGCCGATCACGAACGGACGCAGGTACAGCGCGCCGCCGGTGCCGTAAGGCGGGATGAAACGCTCGTTGGCGCGCACCACTTCCTTGCACGCTTCGATGAACTGCTCGGTGGACACCTGTGGCATCAGCAGGCGCGCGCAGCTGCGTTGCATGCGTGCGGCGTTCTGGTCCGGGCGGAACAGGTTGATCGAACCGTCCTTGCAGCGGTAGGCCTTCAGGCCCTCGAAGCATTGCTGGCCATAGTGAAGGGCTGTGGAGCCTTCGCTGATGTGCAGCACATTGTCTTCGGTCAGGGTGCCTGCGTCCCACTCGCCATTACGCCAGTGCGACAGATAGCGCTTGTCGGTCTTGATGTAGTCAAAACCCAGCTTGTCCCAATTGATGCTTTCGTTACCCATGACACCCTCTATCACTTAACAACCGCCGAAACGGTTCAATGTTTCTGACGTTTTCTGGATGGGGACAACAATACTTCATTCCGGACCCATTTCGCAGCCCGGATTTTTGATCGTTCCCATGCTCTGCGCGGGAATGCCTCAATGGACGCTCCGCTCTTGGGACTCGGAGCGTCCCGGGCTGCATTCCCACGCAGCGCGTGGCAACGATCTTGCGTTGGGTTTAGAGGTGCAATGCATGCCCCAAGGCACGCAACGCCGCTTCCTGCACCGCTTCGCCCAACGTCGGATGCGCATGGATGGTGCCGCCGATGTCTTCCAGCCGCGCACCCATTTCCAGGCTTTGCGCGAATGCCGTGGACAATTCGGAGACGCCGACGCCCACCGCCTGCCAGCCCACGATCAGATGATTGTCCCGACGAGCGACCACGCGCACGAAGCCGCTCCTGGACTCCAGCGTCATTGCCCGGCCATTGGCGGCGAACGGGAAGTTCGACACGATGCAGTCAAGACCTGCCGCCTTGGCCTCGTCCGGGGTCTTGCCGACTACCACCAGTTCCGGGTCGGTAAAGCAGACGGCGGCGATGGCGGTGGGGTTGAACTCGCGGTGCTTGCCGCTGATCAGTTCGGCCACCATCTCGCCCTGGGCCATGGCCCGGTGGGCCAGCATCGGCTCGCCACTGAGGTCGCCGATGGCGTAGACGTTGCGCATGCTGGTCTGGCAGCGGTGATCGATCTTGATCGACGCGCCGTTCATCGCAAGGTCCAGCGCTTCGAGGTTCCAGCCCTCGGTGTTTGGCTTGCGTCCCACGGCCACCAGTACCTGATCGGTTTCCAGGTTCAGGATGCCGCCATCCGGGTCACGTACTTGTAAGGTATTTGCTGATGAATCAAAGCCTTGCACGCTATGCTTCAAGTAAAGCTTCACCCCAAGTTTCTTCAATTCTTCGTGCACGGGCTGGGTCAGTTCGCCGTCGTAGGCCGGCAGGATGCGTTCCTGGGCTTCGACCACGCTGACGTCGGCACCGAGCTTGCGATAGGCAATCCCCAGTTCCAGGCCGATGTAGCCGCCACCCACCACGACCAGGCGTTTGGGCACGGATGTCGGTGCCAGCGCTTCGGTGGAGGAGATGATCGGCCCGCCAATAGGAAGCATCGGCAAGTTCACGCTTTTGGAGCCAGTGGCCAGCACCAGGTGCTCGCACTGGATGCGCGTGTCGCCGACGTCGACGGTTTTGCCGTCGACGACCTTGGCCCAGCCTTGAACGACCTGGACCTTGTTCTTTTTCAGCAGGGCGGCGACACCGGTGGTCAGGCGGTCGACGATACCGTCCTTCCATTCCACGCTTTTGCCGATATCCAGGGTCGGCGCCGAAACGCTGATACCCAGGGCCGAATGCTGGTTGTGGTTTTGCGTCTGGTGGAACTGTTCAGCCACGTGAATCAGTGCCTTGGACGGAATGCAGCCGATGTTCAGGCAAGTGCCGCCCAGGGATTGGCCTTCCACCAGGATGGTCGGGATGCCCAGTTGGCCGGCACGGATCGCCGTCACATAACCGCCAGGGCCGCCGCCGATGATCAGCAGCGTAGTGTGTAAAGTTTGCATGGTGCTCTCCAGCAAAAATCAGTCCACAAACAGGGTGGCGGGTTGTTCGAGCAGGCCGCGCACGGCCTGGATGAATTGTGCCGCGTCCATGCCGTCGACCACCCGGTGATCGAAGGAGCTGGAGAGGTTCATCATCTTGCGGATCACGATCTGGCCTTTGATCACCATGGGCCTCTCGACGATCTTGTTCACGCCGACGATCGCCACTTCCGGCAGGTTCAGCACCGGGGTGCTGACGATGCCGCCCAGCGCGCCGAGGCTGGTCAGGGTGATGGACGAGCCGGACAGTTCGTCGCGGCTGGCCTTGCCGTTACGGGCGGCCGTGGCCAAGCGGGCGATTTCAGCGGCACTGTCCCACAGGCTGCGAGCCTCGGCATGGCGCACCACGGGCACCATCAAGCCGATATCGGCCTGGGTGGCGATACCGACATGCACCGCGCCCAAACGGGTGATGACCTGGGCTTCGTCATCGTAGCGCGCGTTAATCTGCGGGAAATCACGCAGGGCGACGACCAGGGCGCGCACCAGGAACGGCAGCAAGGTCAACTTGCCGCGGCTGGCACCGTGTTTTTCGTTGAGGTGCGCACGCAGTTCTTCCACGGCAGTGACGTCGATTTCCTCGACATAGCTGAAATGGGCCGCGCGTTGCGTGGCGTCCTGCATGCGCTGGGCGATCTTGCGCCGCATGCCGATCACCGGGATCTGTTCTTCGTCGTTGCGCTGGGCGTAAGGGCTGCTGACGGTCGACGCATTCGACTGACCCTGGGCCAGATAGGCCTCGAGGTCTTCGTGCAACACACGACCCGCCGGGCCGGTGCCACGAACCAGGCGCAACTGGATACCGAGGTCCAGCGCATGCTTGCGCACTGCCGGGGAGGCCAGGGGACGCTCATCGGCTTCGCGGGCCACCATAGGCCCCTGGCAGGCGGCGGCTTTCGGTGTTGCGGCAGCGATCGGTTTGGTCTCCACTGCGGTTTCGATTTTCGGCGCAGCGACCGGTGCTTCTTTCACCGGTGCCGGTTGCGCAGACTCCCTGACGTTGCCCGCGCCTTCGACTTCGATGCTGATCAGCACGCTGCCGACCGCCATCACTTCACCTGGCTGACCGCCAAGGGCAATCACCTTGCCATGCACCGGCGACGGAATATCCACCATTGCCTTGTCGGTCATGACATCGGCCAGCACCTGATCTTCGACGACCATGTCGCCGACCTTGACGTGCCACTGTGACAACTCAACTTCTGCAATGCCTTCGCCAATGTCCGGCATCTTGATAACGTGCGTGCCCATTCAGACCTCCATGACCCGTTTCAACGCCGCGCCCACACGGGACGGCCCAGGGAAATACGCCCACTCTTGCGCGTGCGGGTAGGGGGTGTCCCAACCGGTGACGCGTTCGATCGGCGCTTCCAGGTGGTGGAAGCAGTGCTCTTGCACCAGTGCCGTCAATTCGGCACCGAAACCGCAAGTACGAGTCGCTTCGTGGACGATTACGCAGCGCCCGGTTTTCTTCACGGACTTGACGATGGTTTCCAGGTCCAGCGGCCAGAGGCTGCGCAGGTCGATGACCTCGGCATCCACGCCGCTTTCCTCGGCGGCCACTTGCGACACATACACAGTGGTGCCGTAGGTCAGTACCGTGACGTCCTTGCCTGGACGAGCAATGGCGGCGACATCGAGCGGCACGGTGTAATAGCCGTCTGGAACCTGCGCGGCGGGGTGTTTCGACCAAGGGGTTACCGGACGGTCGTGGTGGCCGTCGAACGGACCGTTGTACAGGCGCTTGGGCTCAAGGAAGATCACCGGGTCATCATTTTCGATGGAGGCGATCAGCAGGCCCTTGGCGTCGTAGGGGTTGGACGGCATGACGGTGCGCAGGCCGCACACCTGGGTGAACAGGGCCTCGATACTCTGGCTGTGGGTCTGGCCGCCGTAGATACCGCCACCGCAAGGCATGCGCAAGGTCAACGGCGCGGTGAATTCGCCGGCCGAGCGATAGCGCAGGCGCGCGGCTTCGGAAATGATCTGGTCGTAGGCCGGGTAGACGTAGTCGGCGAACTGTATCTCCACCACCGGGCGCAGCCCGTAGGCGCCCATGCCTACTGCAGTGCCGACGATGCCGCTTTCGGAGATCGGCGCGTCGAACACCCGGGAGGTGCCGTACTTGGCCTGCAGGCCTTCGGTGCAGCGGAATACGCCGCCGAAGTAACCGACGTCCTGGCCGAACACCACGACGTTGTCGTCGCGCTCAAGCATCACATCCATGGCCGAGCGCAGGGCCTGGATCATGGTCATGGTGGTCGTGGTCATGGCGGTATCCAGCTGGATATTGTTGTTGTGATCGTTCATGTCAGATCCCCAGCTCTTGACGCTGGCGCTTCAAATGCTCCGGCATCTCTTTATAGACATCTTCGAACATGGTCGCGGCGCTTGGAATCTGGCCGCCGGCAAGGGTGCCGTACTGTTCGGCTTCTTTCTGCGCGGCGATCACCTCGGCTTCCAGTTCGGCGCTGACGGCGGTGTGCTCTTCTTCGGACCAGTGGCCAACCTTGATCAGGTGCTGCTTGAGGCGCGCGATCGGATCGCCCAACGGGAAGTGGCTCCAGTCGTCGGCAGGACGGTACTTGGATGGATCGTCCGAGGTGGAATGCGGGCCGGCGCGGTAGGTGACCCATTCGATCATGGTCGGGCCGAGGTTGCGGCGCGCGCGTTCGGCGGCCCAGGCAGAGGCGGCGTAGACCGCGTAGAAATCGTTACCGTCGACCCGCAGCGAGGCGATGCCGCAACCGACGCCACGCCCGGCGAAGGTGGTGGCTTCACCACCGGCAATCGCCTGGAAGGTGGAGATGGCCCACTGGTTGTTGACCACGTTGAGGATTACCGGCGCACGGTACACGTGAGCGAACGTGAGAGCGGTGTGGAAGTCCGACTCGGCGGTGGCACCGTCGCCGATCCAGGCCGAGGCGATTTTGGTGTCGCCCTTGATCGCCGAGGCCATGGCCCAGCCTACGGCCTGGACGAATTGGGTGGCGAGGTTGCCAGAGATGGTAAAGAAACCGGCGTCTTTGACCGAGTACATGATCGGCAGCTGACGTCCCTTGAGCGGATCGCGCTCGTTGGACAGCAGTTGGCAAATCAGGTCCACCAGGGGTACGTCGCGGGCCATCAGGATGCTTTGCTGGCGGTAGGTCGGGAAGCACATGTCGTCGATGTTCAAGGCCAGGGCCTGGGCACTGCCGATGGCTTCTTCGCCGAGGCTCTGCATGTAGAACGACATTTTTTTCTGGCGCTGGGCGACCACCATGCGGTTGTCGTAGATCCGCGTCTTGAGCATGGCACGCATGCCTTTGCGCAGGATGTCCACCGGTACGCCTTCGGCCCACGGGCCCAGGGCATTGCCCTGGTCGTCGAGCACGCGAATCAGGCCACGGGCCAGGTCTGCCGTGTCAGCCGGTTCCACGTCGATAGGGGGTTTGCGCACTGTGCCGGCGTCGGTCAGGTGCAGGTAGGAGAAGTCGGTCTTGCAGCCGGGGCGACCCGAGGGTTCGGGGACGTGCAGGCGCAGCGGTTCGTACGCTTGGTTCATGGCTTCTACGCTCGATCTTGTGAATTTCTTGTAGTGAGCTGACAGATTTCGTTCGGTGGAAGAAATCTTGTCCTACAACAATCATAGGCCCGGCCAAGAAGAATATTTCTCTGTGTTTCGTTGCGCTCAAGATCATTTCCAGATAAAAAATCTGCATAAACATAAAAAACAGGTGTTTTTGTCTCATGCGCAAACTGGACCGTACCGATATCGGCATTCTCAACAGTCTCCAGGAGAACGCACGCATCACCAACGCCGACCTGGCACGCTCGGTCAACCTGTCACCGACGCCATGCTTCAACCGGGTCAAGGCGATGGAGGAGTTGGGCTTGATTCGTGAG
This sequence comes from Pseudomonas sp. V98_8, assembly GCF_029967975.1. NCBI lineage: Bacteria > Pseudomonadati > Pseudomonadota > Gammaproteobacteria > Pseudomonadales > Pseudomonadaceae > Pseudomonas > Pseudomonas sp. V98_8. The sequence continues at coordinate 424 of NZ_JASCAE010000101.1, read as the reverse complement.
CAGGTGACCCTGCTGGATGCCGATCTGCTGGGGCTGCACGTCAATGTGTTCATCCACGTCAGCCTGGAAAAGCAGGTGGAGGAGGCGTTGCAGCATTTCGAAGAGGCGATCTCCGATCGGCCCGAAGTGATGGAGTGCTACCTGATGGCCGGCGATCCGGATTACCTGATTCGGGTGCTGGTGCCGACCATTCAGTCGCTGGAGCGCTTCATGATGGATTTCCTCACCAAAGTCCCCGGCGTTGCCAATATCCGTTCGAGCTTTGCGCTCAAGCAGGTGCGCTACAAGACGGCGTTGCCGTTGCCGGCCAACGGCTTGACCTTGGGTACCTGATACGGTGCTCCTGCCTTGATCGTTCCCACGCTCCGTGTCACTAGTGTCCGGTAAACATGTTTCATAGCTGAAGGCTGCCTTGGGCAGCCTT
>NZ_JASCAE010000100.1:0-12476 GCF_029967975.1 Pseudomonas sp. V98_8 | reverse complement strand
GAACGCAGAGCGTCCCTGGCGGCATTCCCACGCAGAGCGTGGGAACGATCAATCGTCGGAACGCCGCCCGGAGCATGCTCGCTCCTACAGAAGGGCGAAACCATAAGCCGCCGTGACCGCAGCAATGGATATGTACTCAGACAACAATCTCCCACAGGCCCACCGGGCAAAAAAAAACGGCGACTGCTGGTACAGTCGCCGTGAAAAACCAGTGTCATCGACACCGGTCGAGAACACCACCGCAGCTAGGAGCCAACTGCAGTGCGGTCCTCTGCCAGAAAACGATTTACGTCGCCAGTCATAGGCCCCAGTGCAGCAACAACAGCACCAGCACGACGAGGAACACCGTCTCCCCCACCATCAGCAGGATCGGCTTGATGCCCACCGCCGCCAGCTCCTTGAGCTGGGTCTTCATGCCCAGGGCACTGATGGACACCACCAGGCACCAGCGCGACAGTTCATTGATCGAACCCTGCACCGCCGGGGCTATCCACCCGGTGCTGTTGATGCACGCCAGAATCAGGAAACCGACAGCGAACCATGGCAGCAACGGTGGCCGCTTGCCGGTCGGATCGGCGCCCTGCATGCGCGTGATCATCGCGGCGGTGACGATCACCGGCAGCAGCATGGCGACGCGCATCAACTTGACCACCGTCGCCGTGTCACCGGTCTCGGTGGACATGCTGTAGCCAGCACCGACCACCTGCGCCACATCGTGGATGGTCGCTCCAAGAAACACCCCGGCCACTTGCGGCGACAGTTGCAGCCAATTGGCGATCATCGGGTAGACGATCATCGCCAACGTCGACAGCGCCGAGACTCCGATCACCGTAAACAGGGTCGCGCGTTCTTTCTGCGGGTGATTAGGCAGCGCTGCGGCCAGCGCCAACGCGGCCGATGCACCACAGATCGCAGTAGCCCCACCCGTGAGCATGCCGAACAAACGCTGAAAGCCCAGCGCCTTGGCCGCGATTACCGACACACCGATGGTCACCACCACCAGGATCACCACCAGGGCCACCGGCTTCCAGCCCAGCGCCGCCATCTGTTCGAGGGTGATGCGCATGCCCAGCAGCGCCACGCCGATTCGCAACACGGTGCGTGCGGTGAACTCGATGCCAGCCTTGCAGGCGCCGTCACCGGCGAGGAAATTCAGGGCCATGCCCAGCAGCAAGGCAAAGAGCATGACGGGCGCACCGTAGTGCTCGGACAAGAACGACGCGGCGGCAGCCACGATCAGACTGACGATGAAGCCCGGGGCCAGTTCGCGCGTGCGACTATGGATACGGGTAAGAGCGATGGCGCTCATGGCGCGGACTCCTCAGGAACGATGACGATGAACGCCTGGCCGTCGATGATCTCGACCGGGTAGTTGTTGACTTTGACCTGCCTGGAATTGAGCAGGTAGCCGCTGTGCAAATCGAAGCGCAAACCGTGGGCGCAACATTGGATCACCCGCCCCTCGAGACGCCCGCCACACAGCGAGGCGCCCTGGTGCGGGCAACTGTCGTCGATGGCGAACAGCTGTCCGTCGACGTTGAACAACGCCAGGCTTTTGTCCTCGAACTCGAACAGCGCCCGGCCACCGGCCTGCGGATGTTTGCCGGCAGGTACGGGAATGCGCCGGGTCATGCCGGCTGCCGCTCAAGCTCAGGTTCCTTGAGCGCTTCGTGCATGGCTCCGAGCAGCGCCTGGGCAGGTTGTGCGCCAATCACCGTTATGCGCCGGTCGAACTGGAAGCTCGGCACGCCACTGGTCGCACCGGGCGACCCTGCAAATGGCGTGGCATCGCCTTTCAGGCAATCGAGCAGTGCGTCGCTATCGACGCCGCAGGAGCGGGCAATGGCGAGCAAGGTCTCGCGACACCCGAGATTTTCGCGTTTGCGGAAATAAGCGGCGAACAGCCGCTCGAGCAACATTTCACGCTGGGCTGCATTGCCCAGCGCGCTGGCCCGCTCGAACAGACGATGGGCGTCGGCGGTGTTGGGCATCGTCTCGATCTGGCTCAGGTCGATGTTCAGTCCAACCGCCGCGGCAGCCCGTTGTACCTGGGCCTGACGCATGGTCATCGCGTCGGCATTGCCCAGGCGCTTGCGGTAGAAATCGGCGAAGGGCTCACCTTCTACCGGCAACTGCGGCAGCAACTGCACGCCATGCCACACCGTGTTGATCTGCACATCCGGATGACGATTACGAAACTGTACCTGCGCGTGCTCCAACTGGCGCTTGCCGATCAGGCACCAGGGGCAGATAAAATCGAAAAACACATCAATCTGTAGACGACGACTCACAACTTCACCTCTAACCCGGCGTGACTGACGGGATCAGGCACGCTCTGCCCCTGAAGGCGGGCAATATCTTTGTGGTAATGACACTTGGCGTAGAAGAACACCGCCGCTGCCGCGAGGCTGACCAGCGGTACCAATTGAAACGCGGCATGCAGGCCGATGAGGTCCGACACCTTTCCGGTGATGAACGGTCCTGGCGCCAGTCCCAGCATGTTGTTGGCCAATGTCAGCGTGGCGAAGGCCGTGCCGTGGACCGAGTAATGGGTCAAGTTGGCAACCATCGCGCCAGCGGGGCCAGTGGTACCGGTGGCAATCAGCATGCCCAGGCAAATCAGTGCCAGCTGCAACGGCCCGGCCGATAGCGCAAACGCCGCCGACAGCAACAGGCAACTGCCCAGGCAAAACGCGATGGCCAGGCTGACCTTGCGTTCCGGCGAGTTGCGACACAGGCGATCGCTGAGCATGCCGCACAGGATCATCCCGGTACCACTGCACAGCACGATGATTGCGGCCATGCCACCAGCCTTGTCCGTGGGCATGTCGTAGTAGCGATTGAGGTAACTGGGAATCCACACCATTACCGTGCCACCGACGAACAGCTGCAAGCCGCTGCCGATGTAGGTAGCCACCACCGAACGACTGGACCACAGCGTACGCAGCGGACGCTTGGCCGCGGCTACCTTGTTCGCCAACTGGGCTGCACGCTTGGGCGCAATGCGTGCTTCCTTGACGATGATCGGGTACAGGATTGCCAGCAGCAAACCAAACAGCGCCATGCCAGCGAACGACCAGCGCCAGCCAAGCTTGGCGGCGATAGCACCGCCCAACGCCATGCCCAACACCGAGCCAAACATCCCGCCCGCCATGAAGGCGCTGGCCAGGGTGGCCCGCATGTGTTTCGGAAACACCGAAATCACCACCGCGATGCCGACACTGCCGTAGGCTGCTTCGCCGACGCCGACCATGAACCGCGCGATGAACATTTGCTGATAGTCCTGCGCCAACGCGCAACCCAGCGTGGCCAGGCTCCACAGCATCGCCATCAGCGCCAGGCTCTTGACCCGGCCAAAGCGGTCAGCCATCAGCGACAGCGGAAACGTCAGCAGGCCCACCATCAGCGCGACAATGCCACTGAGCAGGCCAAGCTGCCCGTCGCTCAAGGCCCATTCGCCCTTGAGCAGCGGGAACACCGCGTTCAGCACCTGGCGTGACATGTAGTCGGAAATCAACAGGCCGAACGTCAGTGCGAAGACAATCCAGGCATATTTACGCGCAACGTTGACGCAACCAGCGTCGTCATCGTCGGCGATTGGGTGAAAGGCCATGCAGCCTCCTCAAAGCTTTTATTTATTTTTGTTATCAAGCGTTTTGCAGTGCGCACGAGAGGTCACGGCCTCTCGTGCGCACCACGGGGTCAGCCGCGTTGCGGCACACCTTTTTGCCCGGCCTTGCGGTTGGGCGACATACCATTGGCAAGCAGGGTCTGCTCGATGCTGTCGTACTTCACACCGATGCGATAAATCTCGCGGGCTTCTTTGCCCGTGGCGATTTCGCGACCCAGTTCGTGGGCAATGCGCACGGTTTGCTGGATTTGCGCAACCGAGCCGAAACGCTCGCCCTTGTGATCAATGATAGTGTCTTCGTTGCCAACGCGCGGGTGCAGGCCCATGGACATCGCCATGGTGTTGAACGGCAGCACGTTCTTGAGCAGCGATTCGGAGGTCAGGGTGCAGCCGTCCGGGACACGGTGGATGAAGTTGAAGAAGTTGAACGGGTTCGGACCGTCGAAACCACCGCCGATGCCGATCCAGGTCAGGTTCATCGGACCCTTGTAGATGCCCTTGCGTACCAGGCGCTCCAGGGTTTCGTAGGCATGAATGCCGGTCAGCTGGAAGTGCGGCTGGATGTCGTTGTCCATCAGGCGCTTGAGGTGCTCGGCGACCCAGGCCGGACCGGCGGGCACGGTCATTTCGCTGTAGGCCGCCTGGACCAACGGGTTGGCCAGGGAAGTGCCTTCCAGGTATTCCGGGTACAGCAGCTCCATGATGTTCATCTGGGTGGTGTTGATCGCCACCGTGACCTGGTCCGGTTTTGGCGTCAGCTCGGCCAACATGTGGCGCGTATCGTCGGACAACCACTTGGCCGCTTCGCCATCACTTTCCGGGGCGAAGGAAATCGAGCCACCCACCTGGATGATCATGTCCGGCACGGCTTCGCGCACACCGGCGATCAGCTCGTTGAACTTCGACAGGCGCTTGGAGCCCTTGCCGTCCAGTTCACGTACATGCAGGTGCAGGACCGTGGCGCCGGCTTCATAGCAATCGACCGCTTTCTGGACTTGCTCGTCCATGGTCAAAGGGATGTCTTCAGGGAAGTCTTCCGGCATCCATTCGGGGCCGTACGGGGCCACGGTGATGACTACTTTTTCCATGTTTTCGGGGTGCAGGGAATCGTCGAAGAATTGCATGGTCTACTCCACTTTTTATGATTGTCCCGTCCACCCGGGATCGTGCCGGGCAGACGTATTTACGAGTGCGTATGCAGAAAGGATCGATCAGTACGTCTTGTCGCCGATGATCCCGGCGCGCTCCATCTTGCGATGGCACGGCGGGTAATCCATGACGGCGTAGTGCTGGGTACTGCGGTTGTCCCAGATGGCGATACTGTTGGGCTTCCAGCGCCAGCGCACCTGATACTCAGGGATATACGCCTGGCTGATCAGGTAGCGCAGCAACTCGCTCGCGCCGGGGTTGGCGTCCTGGCCGAAGCGCACCCGTTCAGGGGTGTGGTAGTTGCTCAAGTGGGTGGTGAAGGCGTTGACGAACAGCACTTTCTCGCCGGTTTCCGGGTGCGTGCGCACCACCGGATGCTCGGCGTCCGGGTACATCGCCTTGAGCGCCAGGCGCTTCTCGATCGGCATCGCCGCGCCGAAGCTCGCTTCGATACTGTGGCGTGCGCGCAAGTCGGCAATCTTCAGCTTCACGTCTTCAGGCAGACGCGCGTAGGCTTCGACCATGTTGGCCCACATGGTATCGCCGCCCACCGGTGGACATTCCACGCAGCGCAACACGCAACCCATCGGCGGCGCATCGCGCCAGGTCGCATCGGTGTGCCAGGCGTTTTCGTAGCGGTCCATCGGCTGGTCCGGGTTCTTGTAGATGCGTACCAGCCCCGGGTGCTCCGGATCGCTGCCGGCCACCGGATGGTCTTCCAGTTCGCCGAAGCGCCGGGCGAAGGCCACGTGTTCGGCGCGAGTGATGTCCTGGTCGCGCAGGAACACCACCCGATGCTTGAGCAACTGGGCACGAATCTCGGCAAACAGACCGTCGTCATGCACCGCGTCGGCGAGGTTCACGCCGATCAGTTCGGCGCCGATGCTGTAGGTCAATTGTTCGACTTTCATGGCTGGCCGCTCCTTAAATGACGAAAATCGACGAACCGGTTGTCTTGCGCGACTCAAGGTCACGATGCGCTTGTACCGCATCCTGCAAGGCGTAGTGCTGGTTGATCTCGATCTTGATGCGGCCACTGCCGACGTGATCGAACAACTCACCGGCCAGGGCGGCTTTTTCGGCCGGGTCGCTGATGTAGTTGGCCAGGGCCGGACGGGTCAGGTACAGCGAACCTTTCATCGCCAGCATCACCGGGTCGAACGCCGGGATCGGCCCGGATGCAGTCCCCACGCAGACCATCAGGCCACGGGGTTTCAACGAATCCAGCGAACCCATGAAGGTGTTCTTGCCAACACTGTCGAACACCACATTGACGCCCACACCGTCGGTCAATTCGCGAACGCGTGCGGCGACGTCTTCATGGCTGTAATTGATCGTATGGTCGCAACCGTGAGCCCGGGCAATTTCGGCCTTTTGCTCGGTCGACACCGTGCCGATCACGTTCAGCCCGAGCAACTTGGCCCACTGCGAAACGATCAGGCCGACACCGCCAGCGGCGGCGTGCAGCAGAATGCTGTCACCTTCCTTGAAGTCGTAGATGCGGCGCATCAGGTACGAAGACGTCAGGCCGCGCATGGTCATCGCCGCCGCCGTTTCGAAGCTGATGGTTTCCGGCAGCTTGATCAGCGGCGCGGCCGCGATCAGCCGCTCGGTGCTGTAGGCGCCAAGGGTGTTAAGGAAACCGGTATAGGTGACGCGGTCCCCCACCTGGACGTTGGTCACGCCTTCCCCGATGGCCTGGACCACACCGGACGCCTCGACCCCCATGCCGTTGGGCATCGGGATTGGGTAGGTGCCATTGCGAAAGTAGGTGTCGGCATAGTTCAGGCCGACCGCCACATGACGCAGTCGAACCTGGCCTGGACCGGGATCGCCGACTTCGACATCCTCGTAGCGAAGGACTTCGGGACCACCGGTTTCGTAGAAGCGTACGGCCTTGGCCATTTTTCTTATTCTCCAGTCTGCAATATTGGCTGCTGCGTCGATTTGCGCTGATTGGACTGTAGGATGCTGCCTGGTGAGCCGCTTCTCATCAGACGACAATGGCTTTTCATTTCATGACAAGGTGCGCCGAGCTGTAAAAGTCGGTGGATGACTTATGCCGTGCCGCTCGCTAACCTGCATGCCACGGTGCCAGAGCGCGCTGAAGCCAACCCACTCACTCCGTCCAGACGAGCGCTTCATGAAATCCCCCGCAGGTCTGTTGCTGTCGGCCATCGAACTGGACCGTGCCAGCGCCATCCCCTTGTACCGCCAACTGTATTTGCAGATTCGCAAACAGATCCTCGGTGGCCGGATCCAAGGGGGCGTGCGCCTGCCGTCGACTCGCACCTTGAGCAAGGAACTGGCGTTGTCGCGGATCACCATCCTCAATGCCTTCGATCAGCTGATCGCCGAAGGTTTCCTGGCCTCGCGCACCGGCGCCGGCACCTACGTCGGCACCGAGTGGGAGCACCGCACGACGCTCGACGATGGGCAGGCACGCCAGCCCCCGCGCCTGTCCGACTTGAGCCAGTCGATGCTGTCGCTGCGTAGCGATCATTTTCGCGGGGTGTCCTATGCCGACTGGGACCCAGCCACCCCGACCTCCTTCCTGCCCAGCCACAGCACCTACGACGCCTTCCCGCAGGCGATCTGGCGGCGCCTGATGAACCGTCACCTGCTCAAGCCGAGCAAGGCCATGCTTGGTTACGGCGAACTGCAAGGGTTGCAGGCGTTGCGCTCGGCCATTGCCGAGTACGTCTTCGACGCCCGGGGCATCGACTGTGACGCCGGCCAAGTGGTGATCGTTTCCGGTGCACAGCAAGCGTTCAACCTGCTGGGCATGTTGCTGCTCAATCCGCAGGACCGCGTGTGGATGGAAGACCCGGGGCACATTGCGGCGCGCATCGCCTTGCAGGCCCAAGGCGCGCAGGTGGTGCCACTGCCTGTCGATGACCAGGGGATCGATGTCGAGCAAGGCCTGGCCCAATGCCCTGATGCGCGCCTGGTGTTCACCACGCCCTCGCGCCAACATCCCCTGGGCGTGACCCTCAGTTATGCACGACGCCAGGCATTGATCGATTGGGCCGCACGCCAGCAGAGCTGGATCATCGAGGATGATTGCGACAGTGAATTGCGCTACAGCGGCCGGCTCCTTCCGGCGCTCTATGCCATGGACCAGATGGCCCGGGTGATCTATGTCGGGACGTTCAGCAAAGTGCTGTTTCCATCGCTGCGACTGGGCTACGTGATATTGCCCCAGGCCCTGGTGGAACCCTTCTGCACCCTGCGCGCGGTCATGGATCGCAGCCCGCCTACGCTGCTGCAGGCGACGACGGCGGACTTCATGGGCGAAGGCCATTTCCTGGGACACATCCGCCGCCTGCGTGCGCTGTACCAGGCGCGCCAGCAAGCCCTGGTCGAGCAGCTGCAACAACAGCTCGGCGGCTTCTTGCGCATCACCCCGGTGGACGCCGGCATGTACCTGATCGCCTGGCTGCCCCCCGCGCTCGATGACGACGCCATTGCCAGGCAACTGGCGCAATACAACATCCACACCTATGCCCTGAGCGACTATTGCATCGAGCACGTCCTGCCGCCGGCCCTGCTGATCGGTTTTGCCGGCACCCCTGAACACCAGGCCCGCGAACGCGTCGAAGCGCTGGCCCGGGCCCTGCACGCAATGGGGTGCCTGACGCCGGCCACTTGAGCGCGGCAAGTGGTCTTAACAATTAACTGATAATGGATCTATCGAGAGTTCCTGGCTGGCGCGATAAAGGCTGCGCCGCAAGACCCGGTGTCTGAACCAGGAACGACTCGAATGAACAATAAGATCCAGGAACGATTCAACGCTTTGCTTTGCCACAACGTGGTCGAGGAAGACACGGCGCCCGTGCTGACTGACGCACTGGCCCGGCAATTGCTCGAACGACTGGCGCAACTGCGCCTGTTTGCCCACGCCTATCCGCTGCTGACCAACCTCACCCACGGTCGTGTCACCCCCGCCGACCTGCTCGACTTCGCCTATCGCCACGAGCTGCAGGGCCTGAGCGTGCATCTGCTCGACGGCGAGGAAAACAGCCTGAGCCGGATGACACCCGCCCAGCTCCAGGTGTTCGCCGACAAGGCCCGAGCCCTGGGACTGGACGTGCATCTGGAAATCAGCAGCACCCTGAAAACAGATGTCGACCAGGTGATCGCCATCGCCCGCGCCCTGGGCGTGCGCAATATCCGCGTCTACTCGCGCTACGAGGGAACGCTGTCGCGGGTCATGGACCTGATCGAAACCGATCTGCGCTACTTGGCGCAGCAGGCGGATGAGCACGACCTGTACTTCGACTTCGAACAGCATGAAGAGCTCAAGAGCAACGAGATCGCGCAACTGCTCAACCGCCTCAACCACCCTCGCCTGCATGCCCTGTTTGACTTCGGCAACATGATCAATGCCTGCGAACAACCCCTGCAGGCGCTGCGCAACCTGGCGCCGCACATCCGTCAGGCGCACCTCAAGGGCGTGCGCGTGGTTCCCGAACAAAACGGCTTCGGGCATTACGGCGTACTGCAAGGCAGCACCGAAGACGACCTGCCCAGCGCCCGCCTGCTGTTCGAGCTGTTGATGCTGGGCGACACGACCCCGCAGGTGATCGCCTTCATCCTCGAACAGGAAAACCACTACGTGGCGCCGGCGTTCCGCCAGACCGCTGAGGCGGCCGACCCCTTCATCGCCTATCGGGAAATGAGTGAAACACCCCTGCCCGCCGGCTTCTCGCTGGAGCGAATGCTGGCCGACGAGCACCGCTGGGCGAACAACCAGGTGGCCTATGTGCGCGGTGTGCTGGCCGAGTTACGCACCCTGGCCGAGCTGACCCTGGCCTGACCCTGGCAAAAAATGCCCCAAGCCTGAACCCGACGCTACGAACCGATTACACCCGGAGAACAATAATGACAACTCAAAACAAGGCCAAATGGCTCAGATTCCTGATACTCATCCTCGGTGGCGGCACCATCTACAAACTGGCCAACCTCAAGGACGCTTTCTATGTGCCCATGCAGCAATTCATGGGCTTGAGCCACACTGAAATCGGCCTGTTGCTGAGCGCCAACGCGATCATCGCCACCGCGTTGTTCGTGGTCGGAGGCCTGCTCGCCGATCGCTACGACACGCGCAAACTGATCCCCCTCGGCCTGATCGGCACCGGTAGCCTTGGGTTGTACCTGGCAACGTTTCCCCCCTTCAACAACCTGTTGATCGTATTCAGCCTGCTGGCGGTGTGTGCCGACTGCCTCTTCTGGCCCTCGTTGCTCAAGGCCATCCGCAACCTGGGGGATGATCAGGAGCAGGGTCGCCTGTTCGGCCTGCTGGAAGGTGGACGTGGTGTCGTCGATACCCTGGTGGCCTTCTGCGCGCTGGGCGTGTTCGTCGCCATGGGTTCGGGCGAAGCCGGCCTGAAATCGGCGATCCTGTTCTACTCGGTGATCGACATCCTCGCCGGGACCCTGACCTGGTTCCTGCTCAAGAGCGGTGGCACACAGACGACCGCCAAGCCCGGCAACGGCCTGGCCAACCTGTTCGAAGCCATCAAGGTGCCGGGTATCTGGCTGGTCAGCCTCAATGTGTTCATGGTCTACATCGTTTACTGCGGCCTGACCTATTTCATTCCCTACCTCAAGGAAATGTACGGCCTGCCCGTGGCACTGGTGGGCGCCTACGGCATCATCAACCAGTACTTCCTGAAGATCCTCGGTGGCCCTGCCGGCGGTTTCATCGCCGACAAACAGTTCAAGAGCACCAGCCGCTACCTGAAGTGGGCATTCCTCGCGCTGCTGCCGCTGATGGGCATCATCCTGCTGATTCCGAAGAACCCGAGCTTCATCTATGCCGGCATGGCTGCCACGCTGTCCTTCGCGCTGATCGTGTTCTCCATGCGCGGCGTGTTCTGGGCGCCGATGGGTGAAGTCGGCATTCCCCAGCACATCACCGGCTCGGCCTTCGGCATCGGCTGCCTGATCGGCTATGCACCGGGCATGTTCGCCTACGTGATCTACGGCGCGATCCTCGACCACTTCCCTGGCGAGCAAGGCTATACCTATGTATTCAGCCTGATGAGCGGGTTGGCGATCATTGGCTTCATGGTGTCCAGCCTGCTGTATCAGTCGGTGCGCAAGAAGTCCATGGTCAGTGGTGAGGTAAGCGCAGCGCAGGCTTGATCCGACGCTGTGTATCACTGTGTATCTGGACAACGGCGGGATACAGGTGCTTGCACCGGTCCCGCTCTTCGACACAGGCCAGATACGTCATCGCGCTCAAATGCAGGCAGGGTTTGAAGGGGATCGGCTGGGTCCCCTGGCCAGCGGTTTGCAAGGGAGAGATCACGATGAAAATGGCACAGCAGAACGACAACACCGGTAAACCCCGCCGCAGTCTGATCAGCGCTTCAATCCTCGCGCTGAGTCTGTTCGGCGTTCTGGGAGCCGCTCACGGACAAACCTCCGCGACCGCGCAGCCTGGCGCGACAGCGGCTGGCACCACGCAAACCGCCACTTCGGCGTTCGGTCAACTCAAGCATGTCAACGCCGGCCTGCTGAACGTGGCGTATGCCGAAACGGGCCCGGCCGATGGCCCGGTGGTCATTCTGCTGCACGGTTGGCCCTACGACATCCACAGCTATGACGCGGTCGCGCCCTTGTTGGCGGCCAAGGGTTATCGCGTGTTGATGCCCTACGCGCGAGGCTACGGCGACACGCATTTCCTCTCCGAAAAAACCCTGCGCAACGGCCAGCCGGCCGCGTTGGCCAGCGACGTCATCGACTTCATGGACGCCCTGAAGATCAAGCAAGCCGTGCTCGGTGGCTATGATTGGGGCGCGCGCTCGGCCGACATCGTTTCGGCGCTGTGGCCAGAACGGGTCAAGGCACTGGTCTCGGTCAGTGGCTACCTGATCGGTAACCAGGCCGCCGGCAAGAACCCGCTGCCGCCCAAGGCCGAGCTGCAGTGGTGGTACCAGTTCTACTTCGCCACAGACCGCGGCCGCGCCGGGTACGAGAAAAACACCCATGACTTCGCCAAGTTGATCTGGCAAACGGCCTCGCCAAAATGGGCCTTCGATGACGCTACCTTCGACCGCAGCGCCAAGGCCCTGGAAAACCCCGACCATGTCGACATCACCGTGTTCAACTACCGCTGGCGCCTGGGCCTGGTCCAGGGCGAGAGCCGCTACGAAGCGTTGGAACAGAAACTGGCCACCGCGCCTTCCATCAGCGTGCCGACCATCACCCTGGAAGGCGATGCCAACGGCGCGCCGCACCCCGCCCCTGAGGATTACGCCAAGCGCTTTACCGGCAAGTACGAATTCCGCCTGATCAGCGGCGGCATCGGCCACAACTTGCCACAGGAAGATCCGCAGGCGTTCGCCAAGGCGGTGATTGATGCGGATCATCTTTGAGGCCCCTGCGATAGGGGGCTGACAGCCGAGCAATCGCTCGCGGCTATACCCGTTCTACTGTAGGAGCCCGGCTTGCCGGCGAAGGCGTCCTGGCGGCCAATGGGGTTTGTGACTGAGTACATATCCGTTCCTGCGGTAACGGCCACCTAGGGTTTCGGTTTTACTGTAGGAGCCAGGCTTGCCGGCGAAGGCGTCCTGGCAGACGGCGATTGTCTTTCAGGTGTACATATCCGTTGCTGCGGTAACGACCACCTATGGTTTCGCTTTTACAGCGAGTCACTTGGAAGAGCCCCAAGTAACCAAGGGCTCTT